>JASLMQ010000298.1 GCA_030746455.1 Candidatus Latescibacterota bacterium | reverse complement strand
GTTCTCTCCGTCGGTGTGGGTGAGGAGGTACTTTCCTGCCGCGTGGAGCCGGTCGCCTACCTTCTTCAGCCAGGGGGCGATCTCTGCCTCGAAGAAGGGAGGCCAGGTCAGGTCCTGATCGTAGTTGGCCCCCCAGAAGACCACGTCTGCGTCCGACTCGGCCAGGGCGTCGAGCAGGGCATCGAAGAAGGGCTCGATCCGTTCCGCCAACCGGTACATGGCATCCCGCTCATCCATGTAGAGGTAGAAGAACTGGTCCATGGCGACCAGCTCGTGGAGGATGAGGTGCACGGGAGACGCGGCGATGGGCCCCCTGGCGACGGCGATCCCACGGTCGCCCACGCGCGTCTTGAAGGCCGCATAGGTCGCCGGCGTTCGGACGATCTCGAGGTGCTCGAAGACCTGGGCGACCGCCTCGAAGTCCTCGACCGATCGGATGGCGTAGGATTCGACGAACGGCAGGGAGATGCCCGCCCCGGCCATCTCCCGGGTCAGCTTCAGGTGGGTGAAGATCGGGCCGGCAGGGGCCTCGATGCCCGTCTTGAGTTCTCCGTCCTCCTGATGGAAGTCGACGGGGAGATCACGTAGCTCCACCCGGTAGGGGTAGTCCTGGTGGTTGTCGATGCCAAAGCCACGGAGGGAGACGTCACGGCCTCCCGCAAGGGTGAAGTCTGCCCCCACGGCGTGGCAGGCGACGCCGAGTTCGTCGGCCATCTGCGCCGTGGCGAGACCCTCGAAGCGATCGGGCACGTCGCCCCGAGCTCGGAGGGCGATATACCAGAGATCCATCCTGGGGGCCCAGGGGATCCGGTCCGTGGGCTCGCCCTGGATCGTGGCCAGCATGCGCTCGCGGTTGGTCATACCAACGCCTCCGATTCTGCTGTTCGTGACCTGGTCCTCGCTTCAACGCGACCGCCTGACCTTCCAGCGTTCCTCGCTCCCCTCAGCGACATCTCCCGGCGTGCATATCTGGATGCTTCGACGGCCGCCCATGTTCAGCGCAACGGTGACCGCTTCGCCATCGTCTCGCGCCAATGCCGACCTCACCGAGGGGCGGCCGTCCAAGACCTCGTAGACGACCACGAATCGGCTCCGCTTGCGTCGGTTCCTCAGGACGACCGTGTCGAGGTACTTGTCGGGCAGGGCCGTGATCTCGAACTGGCTTCGCCACCCGGGGGATCGATAGGTGATGAGCTCGGAGCAGGGAGTCAACACGGTCGCGCGGACCGCATCCCGGCCCCGTCCCCAGGTGGCCGACCATCCACCGTCCGCCCCGCCCGCGGTCTGGAAGTCGGTGAGGGGGTAGAAGGAATGCTCCTGGTAGAGGGCCGTCCGTCTTGACGCGAGGGAGGGACCCGCCACCCGGAGCTGACCCGGACTGGCGACAACGCGTGTGCTGTAGTCGTGGATACGGCCCCCCTCGACGTCGAAGAGGTCCACGAGGAGCGGCAGGCCATCGGGCTTCCGTAGAAGGGTCAGCGCACGCCGCAGTACCGCACCCGACTGGAGCTCAACGACCATGTCGACGAAGCGGCTATTGCCGCTGTCGCTGTAGCCGAGCAGCCGGCTCGGCCCGGCGGGGTAGGCGTTTTCGCCGTCCACGGTGACGGTCTGATGGCTGGGCGTCGCCTTGACCCACTGGTTCCCCGGGTGGTCGCAAATGTAGCCCAGATCGGGGAAGATCTCCCGGCCCCGGGCGTAGAGCTGCACCGTGAGCGGGCCGGCATGGCGATGGCCGCGGTGGCCGTCCTCGCCGAGCACGTACATCTGGATTCGGTTCTTTCCCGTCCCGTAGCCTACGCAGGCGAGGTGTCGGCCGTCATAGTATCGGTTCAGAGCAGCGCCGGAGGCCGGACGCTTCTCCCTCCTGGTTAGATCGACGTTGTACAGTGCGAATTCGGATAGGGCCTCCTGCGGGCCGGGGATGGAGATTCCGCATCGCTCGAGCGCGATGTCGGCCGTGCGCTGGGGGGCGTGGGAACGCTCGAAGCAATCGTCGAGCGGGGGGTACTTGCCCGAGGGCAGCGCGATATCCGCCAGGGCCTGGAGCGCGGCCCGGTAGGTCCCTTTGTCATAGAAATCGTCGGTGCCGCGCAGCATCTCAGGGATCTGCCAGAGGTCCTCGCCGATCGGCTTGTGACCATAGAGCGGCGTCTCTTTCATCGAGCCGTCCGGATGAAACTGGGAATCGATGATTTTTCGGAATCCCTCCAGTCCGGAGTTCAGCTCCTTCTTGCTTCCGTAGACGAGACCGAACGCAACCCTCGCGGCCCGGATCGCCCCGGCCTTGTTCGTGACCCGGTCGTAGGCCCGCGTGTCCAGGTAGAGCTCCAGAAGGAAGTCTTGCTCGATTCGACGTTGGACCTCAGGCGCGATGGCCGACTTGACCAGGTCGTAGCCCTGGAAGCACTTGAGGAAGGTCACGCCCGTCGATGTCAGCTCATTGGCGATGCGGCTGCTGCCCCATAGGCCCGTGGCGACCGGGGTGGTTCGAGTGGTGGTGCGTTCGTGCCCGTAGCCGTAGCGTCCGTCGTAGACGCCGATGCAGGCGTTGCGTTTGAGGACCGTCGGCAGGCTGTCAGCGTTCTCAGTGGCATAGCCCGGATCCGCGTCGACGACATCCTGGAAGTAGCTTTGGAGCGGATAGCCGGGGTAGACGTCTGCCATTCGCAGCAGGATCCGCTCGGCGGCCCTGACGTAGGCCTTCCTGCCGGTTAGGGCATAGGCGATCCCGAGCGGCTCGACCTGGGCGAGCGCCCACCGGATCTTCAGGGAGCGGATGTTGCCCGAGAAGGAGACGTGGATCGGCTGGCCCACGAAACGTCCGGCCTCGGCTCCCAATCGCCAGTCGTCGGTTGCCAGCTCCTTCTCCAGGACGTGGAAGCGGTAGGTCCTGTTGAGGCGCCGGAGATGGAGCGATCCGTTCTCCGGGTACCTGCGGTTGGGATAGACGATGCCGCAGTAGGGGCACTCCAGGCGGTCCGGATTCCGCCAGTCCCAGTTCCAGAAGTAGTTGTTGATGCCCTCCGGGGACTTTCTGTGCACGCAGTTGGGACAGAAGTTGCCGCCGGGGTTCCAGGGCCCCAGGTCGGGTATGAAGGACTCGAAGAAGTCCTCCGGCAGCTCCGAGATGAGCTTTGCCTGCCGCAAGAGGCCGTCGTGCCACCTCCGGGCCCGGTCATTCTTTCTGGCATTGGACTTGAGCCGGCCGATCTGCTCCTCGCGGATCAGCAGCCGCGGCTCCTCCGCGCCCTTCCCGGCGTACCTGCGCTTCCATCGTTCCCTGCGCTCACGGCATTCCCGCTCGTCCTGAGTCGGATAGATGACATGGCCCGCTCCGGGTTCGAACCCCATCCAGCAGCGGAATACGTCCATCTCTCGCTTGTTGAGCCGGTGGACGGGCTTGTCCGGAAGGGGGAGGGTCGCGGTCGTATGCATTCCCACTGTGGCGAGGACCTTCTCGGAGGCGTAGATCGGGGCACCGGATCGAAGGGCCATGGCGATGCCGTCGCTGGGCCGGGCGTCGACGTCGGTCTCCTCCCCGGAGACGTTGAGGGCCACACGGGCGTAGAAGGTCGATCCCTTCAGACGGTTGATCGTCGTGCGCAGGACCTCTGTGTCCGCCCTTCCCAGGATACGATTGAACAAGTCGTGGGTGAGTGGGCGCGGCGCTCTGGTGCCCCTGAGCAGGCGGTCGACCGCCTGGGCCTCGGCCCTCCCCACCGCAATCACCAGCAGCCTGTCGGCACCTTCATTACGCAGAACGATCAGGGAAGGGTCGCCTGTCTCGAGTTCGACGCGATCGACGATCATCCGAACCATGGGGGCTATCCTCTCCGGGTCTGAAGGGGTGGTTCATGCACGGGGGAAAAGGAGAGAAGGGGCGGCAGGAGCCGCCCCTTCCTCAAGAAGCGATCAAGAAATGGCTGGGACCTTGACCCTGCGCTTCTGTTTGATCGATTTCTCGAGGGCTTCAAGCACGGCAACGGGCGTCAGCATGCTGTCGGGCGTCTCGTCGGTCTTTCCGGTCTTGAACATCCGGCAGAAGGCCTTGACGCCGGAGAGGTAGGGACTCTCGTCCCGAGTGACCACCCGATCGATGCGTCCCTTCTCGGCGATCACAGAGAGATGGAACGCGGTGTAGCCCTCGGTGAACAGGTTCATGGTGGAAATCGCGCCGCTTGCGGAGTAGAGCGTCGCGGTATGGTTCTTCTTACCCAGGTTGATCTGCCCGTGGGTGACGTCATTCCCCAGGAGCCTCACGAGCATGTCGACCTGGTGGATGCCGTAGAAGGAGACACCCCCATACTTGGACTTGATGTCGCAGGGACCCGTGGAGACGATGGAGATGATCCGTCCCAGCTTCTTGAGCTCCTTCTGCATCTCCACAAAGCTCGCCTGCTTGGGCAGCGTGGAGAAGGAGCAGACGGGCACCTTCAGTCGCTTGGCACGGGCCAGGAACTCGATCCCCTCCTTGACGCGATAGCAGAAGGGCTTGTCGATGAACAGGGGAACCTTGGCTTCCAACAGCGGTCGGGCCGCGGGCAGATGGTGCATGCCGTGCCTGTGGTCCACGCACGCGGCGTCGACCTTGCCGATCATGTCCGCGGGATCTTTGACGATCTCCGGGATCTGGCCCTGCGCGGCCGAGTCCTTCGCATAGCGGGGTGCCTCACCCCATACGCACACAACGCGGCAGCCCGGTACCCTCTTCTGAATGTTGAGGACCTTGGATATCTGGACCGTGTGGCTGTTCTCTGCTCCGACGATGCCGATTCGCAGCATGGCGTTTCTCCTCGATATGGGTTCTTGATGCCGGCTGAGCCGTGCGGGCCCGCAAGGGGAGGGTGCGAGGCTAGACCGCCGGAACCTTGACCCGTTTCCGCGTCTTGAGGGAGCGCTCGAGGGCCTGGAGCACGGCGATCGGAGCGAGCATGCTCTGCTCGGTTTCGTGGGTCTTCCCGGTCCTGAACATGCGGCAGAAGGCCCGGATGCCCGTCAGGTGGGGGTTCGGGTCGCGGACGATCTGCC
>JASLMQ010000297.1 GCA_030746455.1 Candidatus Latescibacterota bacterium | reverse complement strand
CGATGGGCCTGATCCACCGGTGGATCGAGGTCTGGGGTCCGTTCCCGAAAGCCTTCTACGCCGAAGAGGGCTACCCGAACGAGTACTACACGAGCGCATCTTTCGGCCAAACCCACTCCACCCATTCCTGGGGATGGTCCTCTGGCGTACGCCACGGGATGGTCGAGGCGATCTGGAACGTCGTGAAGACCACGGGCGGCTGCGCGAGCATCTCGGATCGGGAAAGGGTGGAGGCCCTAAAGCTCGCCCTGATCCTCACGCGCTACGTCCAGAACGTGCGCGATCGACAGAACGGCGTGCATCCCAAGTATGTGTGGCTCATCCAGGCGGGGAACTGGCTTCCGGAGATCCGAGAAGTCGCCGAGATGAGCGACAACGCCCCCTGGGCGCTCATGAGCTTCATGGACGATTGCCACTATCCCGACGGAGCTTACAACGAGCTGTGCTACCACCGCCACAGCCGCTTCGCCGAAGCCGCCCGGGAGGCCGCCGCTCAGGGCAAGGACATGGGCGGCTACCTCGAGAAGTTCCGCAAGTGCTTCGACTTCAACATATGGTTCACAAAACCCATGGGCAACTTCCCCCGGATCAACGACCAGGGCCACGGCGAACGGTTCGATCCGGAGGAACCAGCGGCAAGATTCGGCGGCTACATCCAGATGGCCTGCGAGCTCTACCCCGATGACCCGCATCTCCAGTACATCCATACCCGTGGAGCAGAGGGCCGGCCGCCGCCCGAGCTATCGAGGAACTTCCCGTGGTCGGGCTTCATGGTCATGCGCACCGGATGGCAGCCCGACGATCTACACCTCATCTTCGACGGCGGCCGCAACACCAGTTCTCACAACCACATGGATCAAATGAACGTGGTGCTCACCGCCTACGGATCCACTTTGCTGTGCGACGCGGGCTATGTCGGGACCGGCTTTGGCGCAGCCGATCGGAAGTACTACATCAGCCACCCCCGGAGCCACAACCTGCTCATGGTGGATGATCTGGCACAGATCCCCGATACGCCCGACGGCGATGGCCTCATCGGCTGGCGGGCCTTTGGGAATACGCCGGTGGACAACCGGTGGCTGACCACAGAGGGCTACGACTACGCGGAGACGTGCTACGATCGCAGGTACCGGCAGGACTACGAGTCCGCGGATGCCCACGTCGCCCCGGCTGCCCAGGAGCGTCGTGTTCTGTTCCTCAAACCCGCGACCGGTACGCCCTACTGGCTCGTCTGGGACATCGTCCGTCCCAGGGACGGCAGAGCGGGGGATCACGATCTTCAGCTCCTCTTCCACTTCACGCCGACCAGCTCGGCCCGCGTCCTCGAGGAGCAGCAGGCCGTGGTCAACGCGGCCGAGAACGCCGAGCTCTTGATTCTTCCCAGAAGCGACAGGCCTTGGAGGGCCACGATTGTCAAAGGTGATGCCCGACCCGAGGCCAACTATTGGCAGGGATTCGTGTCCGGCGGTTTTGGGAACCCTCTCGTACCCACCGAATGCGCCGTGTTCGGGCACAACGGTCCGCTGCCCGCCGGAGTGGCCACGGTCCTGTTCCCCTATCGGAAGGGGAAGACCCCGGAGGTATCGGCCAGGCTGCTCCCCGGCTCCGCCAACGCACCTTCCCTGGCGACCGATAGGGGCTTCGCCATGGAGATCACGCTGCCCGATGGCCGCGACATGGTCCTGGCGCAAGGTCAGCCGGGTACGCTCCGGGAGTTCGACGGATTCGCCTGCGACGCAAGGCTGGCCGCAGTTCGCTACGACCGGTCGGGCGAGCCAATGGGAGTCCTGATGGTTGAAGGCTCAACGCTCCGGATCGATGGCGACCAGGTGCTCAATGTCCAACGGCCCGATACCAGCTGCGTCGTCCTGGGTCGGGAACAGACGGTTCCCTCTGATGATGTGATCGTGAATATGGACGGACTGTCGGTGATCGATGTCCAATGAGATGAACCGGAGGCTGCGCGCTCGGGTGTGCAGGTGGAAGGCAACTGAGGTCCAAGGGTGAGGAGGACGAACTTGGGAACCAAGATCGGCATATGTGGGCTGGGCTCCTTCGGCAGCCGGTTTCTTGAGCTCTACAATGCCCATCCCCTGGTGGATGAGGTCGTGCTGGCCGACTTCATCCGGGAACGGGCCGAAGAGCAGGCGGAGGATCGCGACAAGGTATCTCGCATCGTCGATTCCCTCGACGCACTGTGCGACACCGACGTGGACGGCGTCGTCCTGATGACCCAGCGCCAGCTGCACGGTCCCCAGGCGGTGCAGGCGCTCGAGGCCGGCAAGCACGTACACTGTGCCGTGCCAATCGCGCAGACCATCGATGAGGTCCGCAAAATCGTCGAGACGGTCGAGACGACGCGACTGATCTACATGAACGGCGAGACCAGCTACTACTATCCGAGCGCCATCTACTGCCGCGAGCGTTACCGCAAGGGCGATTTCGGACGCTTCGTCTACGGCGAGGGGCAGTACCTCCACGACATGGATCATTTTTACCAGTCGTTCCAGCGCTCGGGCGGCGCCGAATGGAAGCGCGTGGCCGGCATCCCTCCCATGCATTACCCCACGCACAGCACCAGCTTCGCCCTATCAATTACCGGCGCGCACGTCACCAGCGTGTCGTGCCTCGGATTCGTTGACGACCACGAGGACGGGATCTTCCGCCGCGGCGCCAATGATTGGGACAACACCTTCAGCAACGAAACGGCCTTGATGCGTACCTCCGACGGCGGCATGATGCGCATCAACGAGTTCCGTCGCATCGGCTGGCGGACGCCCAGGGGAGGTGTGTTCTGCCGCTTCTACGGCACAGCGGCCTCCTTCGAGTCCGGAGGCGGCGGCGACACCTGGATCACCTCCGATCCCGACGAGTTGACCGACCTGACCGATCTGCTCACCTGTGGGAAGGTCGCCGCTCCCAAAGAGCACCGGGACGAGCACGGCTCCGTTGTCGACGATCTCTATTCGGGCGTATCGAAAGTCCACCCCATCGCTCGTCTGCCAAGGGAGTTTCTAGGCCTGCCCAACGGGCACCTGGGTTCCCACCAGTTCCTCGTCGACGACTTCGTCAAGGCCGTCGTGCACAACAGGCTCCCACCCAACCACGTTTGGGCCGCGGCGAGGTACTGCATACCCGGCCTCGTGGCGCACCAGTCGGCCGAGTGCGAGGGACAGCCGATGGACGTACCGGACCTGGGCGATCCCCCGGAAGGCTGGGAGCTGCTCGAAACCGAAGAAATCCCAGAACTCGTGTCCCGATGAGCTGTTTCATTGCGACACGCCGAAGGTGACCCGACATTCCGGTGCCCCGCAGACCGGGGCCTGCCTCGCGCGGTGAGGCAATGCCGCGCTGTTTCAGGGGTTTGCCCGCATGCGACCGAACGCTCTGTGGACAGTAATGGCCCTGGCCATTCTGATCCCGGCTGGACCGATCTGGACCAGATCGATGCCCAAGGGAGCGCGCCGCGTCGATTTCGCCGGCTACTCGGACTGCATCCTGCTGGCGAACGCCGATACGCGTGTCGTACTCGACCCCAACTGCGGCGGACGCGTGCTCGAGTACTCCTGGAAGGGTGTGAACAGCATCATGTTGGATCCGGATCAAGACGGCTGGATCTACGGTCCCAACAGGAAGCGCATCGACCCCTGCGGCGGGCGGCTCGACATTGGCCCGGAGATGACGATCCCGAAGCACCCCACACTTTGGCTGGGTGCATGGACCGGCGCCACCGTCGGCCAGCGAAAGGCACGCCTCACGAGTCAGCACGATGAGGCCACGGGAGTCCAGCTCGTCCGCGACTTCGAGCTGTCGGCGGAATCCTCTCACCTGAGAGTCACCCAGACGATCCGAAATGTCTCACACGAGACGGTGTCCTACTGCCACTGGAGCCGAACGCTTGCTTGTCCGAATGGCATCTGCGTGGTCCCGCTGACCCCTCTGAGTCGGTTTCCGAAAGGCTATGTGATGTACGGTCCGGGGCCGGTGATGAACTACCGGCCCCAAGACCCATCAATCAGGATTCAGGACGGGCATCTGGTGATCGATGGCCTGCCGAAGTACCCCAAGCTCGGCATCGACACCTATGCAGGATGGCTGGCCTACCTGATGCGTGAAGACCTCCTCTTCGTGAAGCGATTCCCCTCCTACCCGGATCGCATCTACGGCGAGATGGCCGCGATCACGGTCTCGATCTACTACCACCCGAAGATGTGCGAGCTGGAGCCGATCGGGCCGATGGAGCGCCTGGAACCTGATTCAGCCGCTTCCTATACGGAGGACTGGTGGCTTCTCGAGATGCGGTATCCGGAGGGCGTCCTCGATCTCGACGGACTTTGCGACCTCGTGCATACGCAGGCCAGGTAGGACAACTCGGCAGGAAGGAACGTCGATGAAGCCGGATTGGCGGAACGTCGTCGGAGGAATGGAGATCCCCAGCATTGGCTACTGCGATCAGCCCTACGTCGTGATCGCCGACGACGGGGCCTGGGTCTGCATCATGACCACCGGTGCGGGTCGGGAGGGGCAGGCCGGGCAGCACGTGGTGACGGCACGCAGTGAGGACCGTGGGAGGACCTGGTCCGACCTCGTGCCTCTGGAGCCCGCAGATGGACCGGAGGCATCCTATGCAGTGCTGCTGAAGGTACCCGGTGGCCGGATCTACGCCTTCTACAACCACAACACCGACAACGTTCGGGCCGTGAAGGCTGACGACCCGCCGTACGAGGGTGGACGCTGCCACAGAGTGGATTCCCTGGGCCACTTCGTCTTCAAGTTCTCCGACGACGGCGGCCGGACCTGGTCCGCAGACAGGTATGACATCCCCCAGCGGCCGATGGCCATCGATCGCGAGAACGCAGATGGCGGGGAGCTGCTCTACTTCTGGAACGTCGGCCGACCCTTCATCCATGCCGATGCCGCCTATGTATCACTCCACAAGGTGGGCGGCTTCGGCGAGGGGTTCTTCACGCGGTCGGAGGGCGTCCTCCTGAGGAGTGCGAATCTGCCGATCGAAGCAGACCCGAACAAGATCACATGGGAGACGCTTCCGGACGGAGACGCCGGCCTCCGCACTCCGTCCGGCGGAGGACCCGTCGCCGAGGAGCAGAGCTATGCGGTGCTGAGCGACGGTTCGATCTACAGCGTGTATCGGTCGATCGACGGTCACCCGGTCTGCGCGTACAGCCGGGATCAAGGCCACACCTGGTCGGAGCCACGCTACCAATCCTTCGACGACGGCCGCCTTATGAAGAACCCACGCGCGGCAACCTTCCTCTGGAAGTGCAGCAATGGTAAATACCTCTACTGGTTCCACAACCACGGCGGGCGCCACATCCGTGAGCACCCTCAGCAACGGTCGATTGCGTACAATGACCGCAATCCGGTCTGGCTCTGCGGCGGTGAGGAGGTCGACGGACCGGCGGGACGAGAGATCCGGTGGTCTCAGCCCGAGATCGTGCTCTACGACGACGATCCCTACGTTAGGATGAGCTACCCTGACCTGATCGAGCAGGAAGGTTCCATCTATCTGACAGAGACACAGAAGGAGACCGCTCGTGTCCACGAGGTGGATGGAGGCTTCCTGGAGGCATTGTGGGGTCAGTTCGATAGTTGGGAGGTGACCACGTCCGAGCTGCTCATCGAGCTTCCCGGCAATGCCGGCATGCCCCTCGAGGCTGCAGCTCCGGGCTGGCCCACATTCACCCAAAGGGACACATCCAGGGCCGATCACGGTACCCAACGGCTAAGATCGGGCATCACTGTGGAGGTCTGCCTCCGGCTCGAGGATCTCACCCCGGGCCAGTGGGTGCTTGACGGAAGATCGGGAGAAGGAAGCGGAATCTGGCTGGAGGCCGCCCCCGGGAACACACTTCAGATCGGCCTGAACGACGGCCGCACCGAGACCCGGTGGAGTTGCGACCCGGGATTGCTCACCCCCGGCTCACTTCACCACGTCGTGGCGATCGTGGATGGTGGGGCAGGTATCATCAGCTTCCTGGTGGATGGCCTTCTCTGTGACGGCGGTGACCATCGACAGTTCGGGTGGGGCAGGCTGAATCCGCACCTGCGCGATGTCAGGGGATCCGATCGGCTGCGCATCGGGAAGCAGGTCAAGTCGCTCCGCATCTACGGACGCAGCCTGCTCACATCAGAAGCGATCGGGAACTATAGGGCAGCGACTCGAGAACTGGAAACCGGACAGTGAGATTCGCCTATTTCACCGACATCCATCTGCGCGAGG
>JASLMQ010000296.1 GCA_030746455.1 Candidatus Latescibacterota bacterium | reverse complement strand
GCCCGACGAAGCGGTGCTCGAAGTTGTGGGAGGGCACGGGAAGGAGTTCATCGCCGACGGCGTCAACTACGCCATCGATTCAGGGCCTTCGAAGCACATCCGCGAGAACGCGCACGCCATCCACCGGATCGAGTACGATGAAGTCCCCGAGCTGATGGGCCGCTGGCGCGTCGAAGTGTCACCCGGCTCAGCCCGAGAGGACGATGTCTTCCTGCACCTGATCCAGGTCGGCGATCAGGATCTCGATCGTATGTGCGACACAGATACCGATCTCTCGGACGGCCGGGCCAGGCTCAGCTTCACCTCGGACGGTCGCGACATCGAGATCGTGTTTGCGGTCACTGGCGATGTCGGTGGTCATATCCGGATTGCCGACGGAGGCAAGGTCGTCCGCGATGACGACCTGACTCGGGAAGTCATGCACCAGTCGGGGCTCGCCTCGACCCCTTAGCCTTCTTACGCGTCTGGAGCCTGCCCCGGCAGGTAGTAAGCCGGGGGGCTTTTCGTAGTTCCAGGTTCTAACGGTTCGCGCGCTCATGCTAACGCGCCAAGACATTCAGGATACCTTTGCTTCTCTCGGCATAGGCCGCGACGACCACCTGCTCATCCATAGCAGCCTGCGCAAGGTCGGGCCCATCGACGGGGGCGCCGACGGGCTTCTCGACGCCCTGCTCGAGCTGGTCGGACCCTCCGGAACCGTAGCGGCCCCGACCTCCAGCGGGGCTCCCCGTGACGGCGGGTGTTACGATCCCGTCGAGTCGCGCTCCGGATCGGGCACCTTCACGGAGATACTCAGGAATCGCCCGGATGCCGTGCGCAGCCTGCACCCGACCCACTCGCAGGCCGCCATCGGGGAGCGAGCTGACGAGTTCACACGCGATCACCTGAAGGTTGGTGCGGTCGGAGCGGGTTCGCCGTACGATCTAATTGCCCAGGCCGGCGGCTATGTCGTGCTCCTCGGCGTAACGCACATCGCCAACACGACGATCCACGTGGGCGAAGACTACGCGGGGATGCGCAAGCTCGGACGTGAGCACTTTCTGACCTTCAAGGTTCGGCTTCCCGACGGATCGGTCGTGGAGAAGCAACAGGACAATTCCAACAGCTGTTCATCGGGATTCAACGTCCTCGAGCTCCCTCTTCGTCTGCGGGGAAAGCTCCGGGCCTTCCGCCTTGGCAGCGCTGCGAGCACGATCACGAGGGGCAAGGAGCTGATCGACACCACGGTCGAGCTGATCGGGCAGCATCCCGACATCACCCGCTGCATGCAGCCGGGCTGCGCCCATTGCGACGCCTGGCGCAGGTTGCAGGATGAGGGATCGTAGGAACCCGCATCCGAGGAGTCATCGAATGACCCAAACGGGTGGACTTGCCGACGGACTTGTTGGGCATTGGCCTCTGGTCGAGGACTGTGAGGACCACGCCGGCTCGTGCTTACCGACGAACGCCGCAGGCGTCCAGCTGGGCCTTCCTGGTCCACGGGGGCGAGCGGCCGCCGGTTTCGACGGCGGGAGCAGCCAGGTAATCGTGGCGCCACATCCCGCGTTGTCCCTCGGCACCGGTGACTTCACCATCGCGTCCTGGGTCCGCCCTGAGGGCCCTTTCGGGGACATCCTGAGCAAATTCGACCCCGCCGCGAGACGTGGCATCACGCTCAGGATCGGCGGAAGCTCGCCCGGTTACAGCTCCGTCTCCGACGTCAGAAACCTGCACTTTGGCGTGGACGATGGGGTGGTCGAACCTTGGCTCGACCACGGCAAACCCTGGCCCAGCAATACCCTGATCAGCACCCTCACCGTCTTGGATGGCAAGCTCTACACCGGCATCGCCGATGCCACCGGCACGGAGGATGCCCCGAGCGTCTTCTGCTTCGAAGGCGGAACCGACTGGGCCTTCTGTGGCCGTCTGGATGTCGACCCCCGGACCCGAAGCGTGATGTCCCTCATCGTCCACAAGGGCGACCTCTACGCGGGGACGGGGACGTGGGACTGGGTGAAGTCCCTCAGCGGGGACTGCGGCCCTACCCACGTGTTC
>JASLMQ010000295.1 GCA_030746455.1 Candidatus Latescibacterota bacterium | reverse complement strand
CGCCCGACGCACAAGCCTACCGTCTACCGTGGCCAGCGCGAGCCCGAACTGGGTTCCGCCGATATCAATTGCCAGGATCATGCGATTGGAGGCTCAGAATCAAGAAGGGAGAGAAGCCACATGTGGAATACGGTCAGGAGGAAGGCCTGAATTCCGTACTCCGGGTACCTCCGGGGCAAGATCGAAACGCCTGCAGCCACGCGCATCTGTGCGGAGGTGAACCCTTGACCTGGCTGCACCGCACAGCACATGGAGGAGGGCAAGGTCGTGGGATTGGACCAGGGCGGACCCTCCTTCGCCAAGGCTGCGGAGGCCAGGCACACGGGTCCGCCCCTACAGACGGCTTCATCACTGGACTTCGGTCATGGCCAGAAGCTCTTCTATCCGTGTTCATCTGTGCCCATCTGTGGTTCCGCCTTGTTTGCGATCCTCCTAGTCCATCAACCCATGCGATCGCAAGTACTCCAGCGATTTCTCGACGCGCCTCTCCACGTCCGCCTTGGTGATTTCCTCGTCGCGGATGCCTTCCAGCTCCATCGTGTAGGGCCCCGTGAAGCCCTTGTCCTTCAGCATCCCGAAGACTGCCGGGTAGTCCACCACGCCTTCGCCCAGGGCGGGGAAATGCCAGGTCTGATATCCCCCGTTGGTGTCCTTGAGGTGCACGGCGCCGACGAAGTCGATGATCTTCTCCAGCTCGCCGACCGCGGTCACATTCTCATTGTAGAAGTGGACGTTGCCCGTGTCGAAGTTCACGCGGACGTTCGGGTGATTCACTCCCTCCATCGTCTCACGGGCCACGTCACCGTTCGTGATCAGGTCGGGGTGGGTCTCCATCGCCACGACGATCCCCCGAGCGGCCGCCGCATCGCCGATCTCACGCAGCCGCCCGTACACCATCCCCCGATCGAGGTCACCCGCCTTCACGCTGGTGAACACCACCTGCACGCCCATCTGCTGGACCACGTCAAGCGATGCCGTTACCTGCTTGACGGCATCGTCCTCCTCCATCCGACATTGAACGATGATGGTCGTCGCCTTCAGTCCGAACCCATCCAGCTCCTTGAGCTTCGCACCGGCCTCATCCGCGGCCGGGCAAGGGATCTCGACGTTGGTGAGTCCGATTCGGGCCAGGTGCTCATAGGCCTCGTTGCAGAATTGGCGATAGCTGTTCAGGTTGCACGCGATCAGATTGGCCATGCCCTTCTCCCCCTCAGAGGTGCTGTGTCGGCTCCAGTGTCATCTTGCCTTTTGCATCTTAGATTTTGCACTTTGCATGTTACCGCCCTCTGGCTTCTACATTCCCAGCAGGATCCGCTTCAGCACCATGATCCCCACGAATACCACCAGCGGCGACAGGTCCAGTCCTCCGAATGATGGAATCACGCGACGAATCGGAGCCAGAACCGGTTCGGTCAGCCTGTCGAGGACCTGCACCATCGGGTTGTAGGGATTCACGGACACCCAGGACAGGATCACCCGGATGAAGAGGACCACCATGTAAACGTCGAGAATCCGGACCAGTAGGTACATGCCGTGCCTCTCGTTTTAGGGGTGAACTCGGGGCGACCGTACGCCTGAATGGCCCGAGCATCCCTTGGGGCCGCGCCATTGGCAGGATGCCGCGCCTAAAGTACCCCATCGTAGGGGAGAGTCAACACAATTCCTCGCGGCAGCAAGCTCGAGTCGCCTCTGCTTGACCCACTGCGTTCCGGAATGGATCGTTCACCTCCCGGCACACGCCTGAACGGGCTTTTCAGAAAGCTCCGGGGGCCTCTATCAGTGCCCGACGACGACGGAAAGATGGCAATCTCCTGACGTTCCAGTCGGTTGCGGCACCGGACTGTTCGACGCCCTGTCTCCTGGCAAGCCGTTTGCATCGCGCCCCGACGTCCAGCATCAGATCGAGGATTGTAGACCTGATCTCCTCACACGCTACTGCGGGGGTTGCGCGATGGGGTGCCTGTGAGCACCGCCGTACACAGGCCGGATCTTCCCGGTGGCAGGGCCCAGCCAGCCAGCCCGCATCCTCCCCTTCCGGATGGGAACGGTCGATCGGCAGCGGCCCACGAGCCGCTGCCGACAGAACATCTGAACCTCAGGCTCACGCGATGCGTCCTTGCCATCATCATAGCCGTTGTCGCCGTCCTCATCGCAGGCGGCGCCGCACTCAGCACTTGTATCTGGATGGACGTCACCGTGGTCGGTAGAGGAACCATCGAACCCGTGAATCGCTGCCAGGCCAAGTCGGCCCTCTCAGGCATAGTTGGAGAGATCCACGTCCAGCAGTGGGATCGAGTGGGAGCCGGCGATCCGCTGGCGGTCCTGGACGACTCGAAGCTGCGCGCGGAGCTCGAAGCGCTGGAGAAGGAGCTCGAGGTCAACAGAAGCAGGATGGCAGAGATCGAAACCCAGGTCGCGCACGAGCGCGACATCATCCGGGCCGACATCAGGAAAGCGAGTATGGACCGAGAAGCCCAGACCATCCGGCTCGACCAGGTCCGAAAGGAATACGAACTGCACTATGCATTGACGCCCCCGGCTGAAGGTACGCCCCGAGGGTCGGTCGACGATCTGCTTCCGGTCCGACTCCACCGGGCGGCACTTCATCGCGCCGACGCCGATGTCGAACGGGCTCTGCGTCGCCTTGCGGCACTCGAGGCCCGCGAACAGGAGATCGCGACGCTGGAGAAGCTCTGCCAGAAGCTGGAGGCCGACCACGACCACCGAGCGGAGCGTCTCAAACACGCCGTGATTCGGGCTCCGATGTCCGGGGTGGTGCTGACAGGTGACCTCCACCTGCGGATCGGAGACCGCCTTCAGCCGGGGGATCCCCTGCTCGAGATCGGTGAACCCGACTGCTGGCGCGCCAAGGTATCCGTCAGCGAATTAGACATTCCGAAGGTGGAAGCCGGGCAGGCTGTCCGAATGGCGACCGATGCCTTCCCGTACATGGAGTACGGGATGCTCGAAGGGACCGTCTCGGGGGTACCTGCGATTCCCTCATCGTCCGCCGAGGGAGGCAGCACCTATGCCGTGAAGGTCTCCGTGAAGGATCCTGTGATCTCGAATGGCGAACGGACCTACGCACTGAGCTGTGGGATGGCCGTAGAGGCCCGAATCGTCGTCGAGCGGGGGACCGTTCTCGACATTGCCTGGAAGCGCCTGCTCCGCACCGCGGGCAAGGTCGTCCCCCTCGACATCCATCTCACGCCCAACTGACCGAAGCCAGTCGGAAACCCCTATGGCCCAAACCGTACAGCTGATTGGTCTTCTGCGACCCTACTGGCGTGATCTCGGACAATCCCTGCTTGTGGCCATCGTCATCATGGCGCTCAGCATACCCGGACCCTACATCACGAAAATCCTGATCGACCACGTCTATCCGCACAGGGACTTCACCCTCCTCACCTTCGTACTCACCGTCGCGGCTGGCCTCTCCCTCACCGTTGGATTCACCGAGTTCCTCAGCGGCCATTTCGGCCAGTGCGTGGGCGCACGCATGAGCCTGGACCTCCAGTCCGGCTTCTATCGCCACATCCAGTCCCTCGACTTCGGCTTCTTCGATCGGAGGGAGACGGGCGAGGTGCTCTCGCGGTTCGGAGACATGAACGACTCGATCTCCGGCATCATCGGCGTGGCCAACACCCTGATCCTCAACAGCCTGCAGCTGGCCGTCTTTCCCGCGATCCTTTTCATCATGAATTGGAAGCTGGCCCTGATCAGTCTCGCTGTGCTTCCCTTCGACACCTTGCTCGCATCCCTCTCGCGCAAGCACCTGCATCGGCTGTCCCAGCGTCTTGCCGAGAGGTCCGCCGAGCTGTCCGCCAAGACCTACGAGTCTCTCTCCGGCATCCGGACGGTACAGTCCCTGGGGCTGGAGGCCGCCTTCTACGAGCGGCTCAGACGACTGTACCGCCGCATCGCGGACCTCCAGGTCAGGGGATCCCTGCTCCAGGGGGGCCTCGGTTTCCTGGCCACCGTCTTCAGGACCGGCGGCACCCTGGCCTATGGGTGGTACGGATGGCATCAGGTCCTCTCTGGGCATCTCTCGCTTGGAAGCTACATGGCCTTCTCCGGATACGTCGGCTACCTGTACGGACCCATCGGGGGCCTGATCGGACTCATTCCCCAGCTCGAAGTGACCCGGGTCCACGCGGACCGTTTCTTCGAGGTCCGCGACCTTCGGCCCACTGTGCAGGATCGGTCCGACCTGCCCGATCTCGACGTTGTGAGGGGAGACATCGTCCTGCACGGCGTCGGCTTCGCCTATGAGGCACCCAACCTCGTCCTCCACGACATCGACCTTAGCATCCCGTCGGGGGCCACCGTCGCCCTCGTGGGCAGAAGCGGATCGGGCAAGTCAACGCTGGCCAAGCTGATACCCAGGTTCTACGATCCGGTCGAGGGCACCGTATCGATCGACGGCCGCGACATCCGGCAGGTGCGGCTTCAGTCGCTTCGTCGACAGATCGGGTTTGCCCTTCAGGGAAGCACCATCTTTCAGGGATCGGTCCTGGACAACCTGTGCTTCGGTCGCGACATCCCGTTCTCCGAGGTCGAGCGTGCTGCCCGGACCGCGTACATACACGACTTCATCGCTTCGCTCCCGGAGGCTTACCAGACCCAGGTCGGCGAGGGAGGCGCGCAGCTTTCCGAGGGACAGAAGCAGAGGGTGGCGCTCGCGCGCGTGCTGCTACTCGACACGCCCATCCTCATTCTGGACGAGCCGACGGCTGCGCTGGATCCGGAGTCGGAGTACTGCATCCAGGAGGCGCTCCAGACCGTGCGTCAGGGCCGGACCACGCTCATCATCGCGCACCGCCTGTCCACGATTCAGAGCGCGGATGAGATCGTCGTGCTCGACGAGGGGCGCGTCGCCGAG
>JASLMQ010000294.1 GCA_030746455.1 Candidatus Latescibacterota bacterium | reverse complement strand
CAAGGATCTCCAACTGCCCCATGCCCTGGAAGAGCCCGAAGCGGTTGTGGTGGTCCTGCCGCTCGGTTCCCCAGCAGTACTTGCTCTGGCCCTTCACGCTCGCGAGCCAGTCCTCGCGGCGATGACACAGCAGGGCCGCATACGGCATCACGAAGGTCCCGCTCGGCTCCGGTTCCGGATCGATCCCGAAATCGCGATAGGGCTCCTCGGCAGCCGCTTCGGGGGACAGCCGAAGATATGCCGCCGCGACCTCTCGATCAACCGCTTGCGTGCCATCGGGAGACCCGCATCGCGCCAGCGTTTCCAGGCCTGCCAGTGCGTGCGAATTCATATACCCGTAGCCCTTCCGGAACGGGCTGCGCCCGCACAGCGAGAGCGGCACGTGGATCCGGTTGCAGTAGATGCGCTGGGCCAGTTCGGCACGCCGCAGGCGTTCGCGCGCGTCGGCGCTCAGCCGCCAGGGCGTGTCGTTCAGGGAGAGAAGAAGGGGTGGCAAGGTCCCGAAGGCGTTCTTCGCATACGAGTGGTAATGGCCGTTGTGATGGTATGCCGAGCCGTCGATCTTCAGGGCGCTCGTGGGCTGCGTCATGGACCGCTCGAGCATCGCCTTGAACGCGTTGAGCCAGCGAACCTGCTCGGCAGCATCGACCTGCATAAGGCACTGGCGATACAGGCTGGGCACGGTCAGATGGTAGAAGTCCATCTGCGAAGGCGGATCGGCGTCGTCGAACAGCGCGCTCGCGCCGTAGGTATACAGCTGGAAATCGAGATGGGGCTGCAGTCGTCCCGTCTCGGCGAGCAGATCGCGCATCAGGAAGAGCGCATCCGCCCAGGAACCTCCGACCCACCAGTTCCACCTGAACCCGGAGCGGGCCTGCAGGGCCTGGTCGTGGAGATGATCCGCGATGAGGAAGAAACGCTCTGCCAGCCTCTGACGCTGTCCAGCGGCGTTGCTGGCTCGATAGGCGCTGGCGACTCTGCGGACCAGCGAAGCCATCGCCCCGGGGGTCTGCATGCCCATCCAGTCGGGCCCGTGTTCGTCCGGCCAGTACCCTGGGCCCAGCGCCGTCTGCTCATCCGCCGATGGGTGGAACTGGTAGTAGGCATCGATACCGGGGCCGCGCACCCCGTGTTCGTCTCGCACGATGCCCAGCGAATCGACAAGGCCGCAAAGCTCCTCGGCCTGCGCATCCTCGATCCCCTCGCCCTGCTCGGGGCCCAGCAGCTTCCGCAGGCCCGCAGCCTCCGACTCGGTCACCTGCTCGGGTTTCGGGAAGCGTCGCTCGTCGGGCACGGGGGCGACCCACTCGGCCTCCCTTTCGGGCACCACGGCGCTCCCACGGTGGGTGAGCGTGTTGAACTTGATGAAATCGAGGAACGCGGTTCCTTCAGACGTCGCCTCGGGGGCCGCGATCCGGATATTGTCCACCGCGGACGTCGGTTTGCCTTGGGGGAAGTCGCTGAAGTGAGGACGCGCCTGCTTCCATCCGGTGAAGTCCGTCGGGAATCGGAATGAACCGGTCACCCTCTCGCCTTCGCGAAACTCGAAGACCAGGGCATCCGGAATCGGATTTTCCATGTAGAGCCACACAGAGAAACCGGCCACGGCACCGAATCCCCCCACGCGCGAGACATCGCCGATTCCGTGCCGGATGACCATCTCCTCTCCTCTGCGCCAGTCCCATCGGAGCGACCGGCTTCCCTGCTTGTAGTGCCAGGGGCTGGTGCTCAGGCTCTCCGTGCGAGTCGCCGAGAAATCGTCCGGGACCCCCTCCTCGAAGGTCTCGCAGTACCGCATCGCCTGACCCCACGCCCGTGCGCGGGTGGCCAGGACCAGGGCCAGTGCGAACAACGCGATTGTCATCTCACCCATGCTGCGCCTCCATTTCGCTATGCGGGAACCTTCTCCCGCCTGTGGATCTCCGCGAATGCCTCCGTAGCCGTGAACCCGCTTTGCTCGCGCTACCCCGTCCAGGATTTTCGCCGCCTCTCCTGAGTCTCGGGTAGGTGTCCGCCCTGAGACCGGTGGCAGGCCAGCGCGCGAAGGCAAGTGTCTTCATAGCCCGTCACGTCCACGAAGCGATCGGGCTCGAGCGGCGGGAACCGGAGCCGCCCGCCACCGGGAGGCCCCACCGGGATCAGATAGGGCCCGAGGTCCGCCTCTTCTGCCGCCACCTGCCAGGCGATGGCCACGATCTGCGCGGCGGCGTAGTGATCGGGGTTGAAATTATCGATGGGTTGGCCGATCACCAGCTCGGGCTCCCACGCAACCAATAGGTCCGCCACCTCGCGGACTACTGGATGCCCGCCCCACGGCTCGCCCGCGCCGGTCGCGGTGGCGAAAAGGGTGCCATCGGGCAGATCGTCCGCTGCGATCGCATCCCTGTCGATCGCCGACTCCCGCACCCCGGCCGGTCCGGTGAAGGACGGAACGATCTGGACGCCTTCGCGGGTGGTGTAGCAGTTCTCCAACAGATCTCCATAGTGGAGCTCGGCGCCGAAGAGCGTCGCGGCGGCACCGGCCTCGGCCCTGCGCTGGGGGATGATCTCGAGAGACGAGATGTAGTGTCCCCCCTTCTCCTCGGTCACAGTCCACCCCGAGTTGCAGCGCGACAGCACGCCGTAGAGCGCGCGGTATCTCTCAGCGATGTACTTGGCCAGGGTCGCCCCCGCGCTGTACTCGATGTCGTCTGCATGCGCCATGATCATCGCAATCGACTTCTTCATCGCAGTGCTCCTGTGTCGGTCTCCTCGTGGCTCGTGACTCGGTACTCGTGGCTCGGTACAACGACCAGGGCCCAACCGCACCAACAACCGCGAAGACGTGCTGGCACACCAGAGCGGCCGGGTCAATGCCCCCTGGATCCCGACTCCTGATTCCTGAATCCTCGTGACCGCGCGAAGGCATAGCGCAGATGGCCTCGCGTCTTAGCCTCGCTCCTTCAGATCATACATCGCAATGATGTAGGGATGTTCCGGATCGTAATGGGTCAGCGTGTCCGGGTTTTCAATCCTCCCGATCTCCCTTACGTTCCGGCCCTCCACGCCGGTCGCTTCGTCCCCCAGGTCCTGCCTGCAGTCATCCAGAAGGGCGGCCAGCTCCTCCACCACGCCCGGGTTCCCGTGGCTCAAGTCGTTTGTCTCCCCCGGATCGGCCAGGAGGTCGTAGAGCTCGCACATCACCTCGTCGCCCTTGCGGACATGCAGCTTCCACCTCGCGTTGCGAACGGCCTCCAGGTTGTTCGCCCGGTAGTAGAAGAAGGCCTCGTGAGGCGACGGCTCGGACCCATCGGACGCCATCAGCGGCACGATGCTCTTCCCGTCGATCACACGATCACTGGGCATGGACGTCCCTCCCAGCTCCGCCAGCGTCGGGCAGAGGTCCATCGCCGTTGTGAGAGCCCGGCACTCCGTCCCCGCCTGGATGCCAGCCGGCCAGCGCATGAGGCAAGGCACCCGTTGGCCGCCCTCCCACGTCGTCCCCTTGGTGCCACGCAGGGGATCGTTGCTGCCGCCCTCGTCCCGGCACCGTGACCCGTTGTCACTTGTGAATATCACCAGCGTGTTCTCGTCCAGGCCCAGCTCACTGAGCTCGTGGAAGAGCACGTCTGTCGCCCAATCCACGCAGGACACCGCGGCTCCGTAGCGACCGTTCTGCGACTCCCGCATGAAGTGGGCGGGCGGGTAGATCGGCAGATGGATATACATGTGCGCCAGGTAGAGAAAGAACGGCCGCTCCCGATTCTCCCGGATGAACCGTACGGACTCCTCCACGTAGCGCTCGGTGAGGGCGGCCTGGTCGGGCTGCTCCTGGATCACGGCCTCGTCCCGAACCAGCGGCAGCGGCGGCCAGGTGTCGTCTTCCCGCTGTCTGCCCATGTCGTTGCTGTATGGAATGCCATAGTAGCTGTCGAAACCGTGTCGGGTGGGCAGGAACTCTGGCTGGTCTCCGCAGTGCCACTTCCCCACCAGCTTGGTGGCATATCCCGAATCGCTCAGCAGGCGGGCAACCGTGATCTCCTCCGGATTGAGGCCCACGGCGTGCCCGGGAAAGAGCACCAGGCGCCCCTCGAAGGCCCCGAAACCGATCCGCGGGGGATAGCAGCCGGTCATCATCGCTCCCCGTGACGGCGAGCACACGGGCGACGCCATGTAGAAGTCCGTGAATCGCATCCCCTCCCTCGCCATGCGGTCGAGCGCCGGGGTGCTGTTCACCGTCGAGCCGTAGCATCCGAGGTCGCCATAGCCCAGGTCGTCGCAGTTGATCAGGATGATGTTCGGCCGCTGTCCGTCGTCTCGTGCCATTCGGCGTGTTCCTTCCCTTCGAGTGATGTCTCGGCCAATCCAGGGCTCGCAGGATCAGTATCGAGCTATCGCCTCAGCGTAGTCCTGCAGCGACGCAGAATCTCGTTCCGCGCGAGCCCTGACCTGCATGTCGGTCACCCGGTCGTTCCCGCTCACCGCCTCCCGGGCATCGACACGCACCTCGAGCACGGCCCACTCCTTGCCCGCGACCTCGATCCAAACACCTCCGGCCAGGTCCGACTCCGACCAGCCAGGTCCCCCGTCCTTCGTGTAGACGCGGCAGGAGACCCGATCCACGAGCCCGTATTCGCCCGCCGGGATGCCCGGAACCCTGAGCTGGACGTAGACCTTCCTCAGATAGTCGTTGCCCAGAGCGATCAGATGCTCGCCACCGTGCGCGTAGCCCTTCGCAAACAGGAGCTTCCGGCCCACGTCCGGGACCGGAGAGACGATGCGCGTCTCGAGGCCTGACAGAGGCGTGCCGGTTCGAATAACGTCCTCGCACTCGCTGATGAGGGTGTTGGCTCGCGCGTGAAGTGCCAGGTATCGGGCGTCCTGCTTGAAGGCCGTACACCACGTGCAGTACCCCTTGAATCCGTAGAAGAACTCGAGCAGCGAAATGAAGTAGTAGTCCCGCGGCATCACCAGGTTTCTGGCGTAGTACTCGGTCGGCATGAACAGCAGGTTCGGGAGCCGCTCGCCGCTGGCATCGCGTCCGACTTCCCGGACGATGGCCGCCGCGTGGTCGAACGAATCCACGATCGGCAGGTTGTTGCCAGCGAAGTGTCGCTGCGGAACGCGTATCTTCGTCGTCGAGGTCGTGTTGTGGTAGCGCCACATAATGGCCAGGTCCACATCGTCGTAAAACTCCGAGTGACTGTGGACCCGGGACCACCTGTGCTCGGGGTCCACGTACGCGGGCTCATAGGCGACCGCGAATAGCGGCTTATAGGAAAGGCCCATCTCCTTCCCCACCTCGGTCATCGCGCGCTGCATCAGTGCGATCACCTCGCCATACTGATAGGAAGAAAAGCTATTGTGCGCCTCCGACGCGTCGTCGGTCACGACGTCGGGCCAGATCCGATCGACCTCCTCCGAAGACATCCCGCTGTGGTCCCTGAACGCGCGTTTGCACCTGTCGCACACGCACCCCTGCTTCAGGAACATGTAGGGCTCCCAGTTGGAGTAGAAGTGATCGGTTGCCGAGAGTTTGCGCCTGATGGCCTCCCCGAGCGCGTCGGTGTACTTGCCTGAAGCCAGGACGGTCGGGCACACGCCCTTGCCGATGTAGCCTGCGCGATGCTTCTTTGCGGATTCGTGATACTCGAAGTGGTCCGCCTCTTGCGTCTCGATCCCGCGGAGCATCAACCCATTCAGCAAGGGTGGGCCCGAGCTCATCACCGTGAAGCCCGACGCCTTGCCGGCCTCGTAGACCTCTCGTCCGCCCTGCCCTCCGACGACCCAGTTGAAGCCCAGGTCGCGGTAGAAGCCGAACATCCGATTCAGCGTGGCCCCCATCTCGTGCAAGTGCCGGGACTGATACGGCGGCCAGAACCCGGTGATCGTCTGTTTGGGGCGCGCACCCTCGATCCGGTCTGCGAGCACGAGCCTGCGTTCATCCCCCACTCCCTCGTAGCGCCGGTCCCCCACCGTGTAGCTGTAGCGATAGTGCACTGCGCCGATATCCGGAGACGGTTCATCGCGTCGGGAGGCAATCACGAAATAGGGGTGGCCACGGTAGTGCGAGTAGAACCCGTCCTCGAGCTTGAGTCGGTATGACAGGTAGCTCTTCCCGTCCCTCTGCATCTCCTTCTTCTCGACGATCGGGTGGCCCACGTGCCAGGACAGAAC
>JASLMQ010000293.1 GCA_030746455.1 Candidatus Latescibacterota bacterium | reverse complement strand
GGTCGCCATCGGTGACAGGAGCTACGTCGATCAGGCGCTCAACAGTCCTCAGTCAGGCTTCCATCCGCTGTCGACCCGAATCTATGGTCCCGATGGACTCGCGTGGGAGGGGTTCGGCTACCACACCTACACGCTCGCCGGCCTCTCTCCGATCGCGGAGATGGCCTACCGGATTGGCATCAATGCCTACGCCGACCCGGCCTACCGGGGGGTGTTCGAGGCGCCCGTGCAGGTCTTCCTGCCCGTCGAGGGACGGCCAGAGCAGCGGCACGGGCTGGTGAGACACTACGAAACCGTGTGCAAGCGGTATGCCGAGATGGGCGATCCCCTGGAGTTCCCGTTCGACGACGAGGGCGGCGTCCGCGTGATTCCAAGCTCTTCCCACCACTTCGACCACTTCGGATATGCGGTGCTGCGCTCGGGCGAAGGTCCGGATCAGACGTTCCTGTCGATGATCTACGGCAAAGAAGCGATGTTCATGGGCCACGCGCCGGCCGTGAAGTTCGGCCTGGTCTTCTTTGCCAATCGCCGCCTGCTCACGCCCCGGGGAGCCGCCACCTACGGTCGCGAGCTGTGCGGCGGCTGGTCGCGGCGGTCGCTGGCCCACAACTCGATCACTGTGGATGACACGGACCAGTGGGGGCGCACCGAGGGCAGATGCGTGGCCTTCGAGACCGCCCCTCGCCTCCAGGTCGTGAGGGCGGTGGACGACGGGGCCTACGGCGGGGTCGCGCTCGACCGCACGCTATTCCTGACGGACAGCTATGCTGTGGATCTATCGGGGGCGTTTGCCGACGAGGGCCGCCACCGGTTCGACCAGTGCTACCGGATTTACGGTGAGCTCTCCTGCGGTCTGGCCTTCGAGGAACGGGAGGGTCCTCTGGGTGCGGGTTACGGATACCAGTATCTGACGGATCCGAGGAGCGCGCGCACGGCGAAGGCCTGGGGTGCGACCTGGCGACAGGCTGAGGACAGCGCGATGAGACTCACCGTCCTGGGAGGACCCGAAACGGAGGTGATCGCCTGCACCTCACCCAGCAACGAGGACCCCGATGAGAACGTCCCGGCGGTGGTGGCACGCCGCTGGGCGCAGGGCACGACCTTCGCGGCCGTATGGGAGCCCCATCGGGATCAGCCCCTCCTGTCACGGATCGAAGCCATGCCCGTCGACGGCGAAGGCACGGCTGAGGCCCGCGGGGCCGGGGTGGAAGTCGCAAGAAAGGGCGAGGACGCCCGTGAGTCGTACATGGCCTCCTATGCGGGCGGGACCACGCGGTACGGCGATATCGAGCTGGATGGGAAGGCGGCGGCCCTCCGGTCGGATGCGGAGGAGCTCGAGTGGGCCCACCTGATCAGCGGCACGCTCCTCAAGCGTGGCAGCCAGAGCCTGGAGGCCAGCGCGGCGGCCTCGGTCTACGTGCAGCGATTGGGGGATGGTGCGTTGATCGTGCAGACCGGCAACGGCGGCCCTGGAACAATCGAGGTGCGAGGAGGACTGAGTGACGAGGTGATAGTCGAGGTCGATGGAGAGGTCGTCCCAATGCGAGCCCAGGATGGGGCTACAGCGACGTTCGACGTGGTCGAGAAGGCCGAGTACCGACTGACGGGCGTCGGCAGATGGAGCCTAGTGCGCTTGGACTGGAAGGGCCGCGAGCACGAGGCGGCGGAACCGCGGGTTCCGGCCGAGCCCGAGGAGGATTCCGAAGGGACCGTTGACGAGGCCGGCGCGCCCGTGGCTGACGACGCGATGCTGGTGGGGAAGAACAAGGTGGCCAATGCCGGCTTCGAGATCGACCCGGAGAGAGCCAGAGGAGCAGACGATCCGTGGAAGTGCTGGAGCTCGTATCACTTCGCCAAGTTCATGGCCCCGCACGAATACGACGATCAGGTCGCTCACAGCGGCGGTCGCTCGCTCAAGATCGAGGAAGCCAACTGGGCGAACGAGGCGACGCGTGACGGCTGGATCGAGCAGGAGGTACCCGGCGTCGGTACGGGGAAGACGCTGACCCTCTCGGCCTGGGTGAAGGCGAGCAAGGACCCGACGCGAGTACGGCTGTGCATCTATGGCTGGGATCCTGAATGGGGCCGTGACTTCGAGGCCGGCGTGTCGCCGAAGTTCGATATCGGCACCGAGTGGCAGCGGATCAGCTGGACACGGAGCTTCGGCGCCAACATCACCAAGGTCCACGTGATGGTGAAGCGCGAGCACCAGGTTCTGGGCGGAGACGTCTGGATCGATGACGTGCAGCTGGAGGAAGGGACGGAGGCAACGGACTGGGTGCCGGATGCCTGGTCCGAGACCATGGATAGGTAGACGGGTCTGCCGGTCCGCCGGCGCGAACCGATATAGGACACGGCGACGATGGCACTTGAGGTCACCGCGCGGGAGTGTCTTGGCGACGCAGACCTGGTGGCCGGGCTCCAGCTGAAGAACGAGATCTTCTTCCACACCACTCCGGAGCAGTGGAAGCAGGGGGAGCCGAAGACCGCCAGCATCGCCTACAGTGGAAGCGAAGTGGTCGGGTTCATCCCCCTGGCCCTGAGGCCGTTCCGGCTCGCACCCGGCGTGATCATCGACACCGCGTTCGAGCACTGCGTGGGGACGAAGGAGGCGTGCCGCGGGACGGGCGTGGGAACGAAGATGATCGAGGCCGCACGGGAGTTTCTCCGGGGCCGCGTCCACGCCCTGTGCGTCTACCGTGGCCACGAGAGGAGCCGGCCCTACAACTTCTACGCCAAGGTGGGGCACCACGACCTCCACTACATCCGCCGCTATCACACGGAGGGAGGTGGCTGGGGCCCGCAGGAGGGGATCGAGGTCACCCGGGGCTTTCCCGCCATTCCGGAGCTCGGGCACCGCATGATCGAGGTGTATGAGGATGCCTACGCCCGGTACGGCGGATACCCGGTGAAGACCTTCCGGTCCTGGGAGAAAGCCGACAACGAGGGCTACGTCAACTTCTGGGCTTTCGACGGTGACAGGCTTCTAGGGTACCTGCTCACCCGGGTGATCGGCTACATCCCCTTCGGAGGGGGCGATCCGCGAGGCAAGAACCTGAACGTCATGGAGATGGCGGTGCGCAACTGCGACGGTGATATCGCCCGCAAGCTGCTCAAGGCTGCCATCCACACCGCCGGGGAGAGCGGGATGGCGGGCGTCTTTGCCCCCATCTGTGACCGTGGCCCATTCATCGATGCCTATCTGGATCTGGGGATGCGCCCGAGCCCACGTGCCAATATGGTGATGTCCCTGCCCCTGGACATCGAGGGCATTGTGTGCGATGCTTGGAGGGCCAGGTTCGATCCGGACCTGGAGATCCAGGTGTGGACGCCCGAGCACGAGCTTTCCCTCACCCGGTCGGAAGCGTCTGGCAGGACCTCGGTCCTCCTCGAGATGAAGGAGGAGGCCCTGGTCCGGTGGGTCTTGGGCAGGCTGGACTTCCGGGCCCGAATGAGGGAAGGCACGATCACGGCAACGGGCGCCAATGACCGGATCGTCGACGCGCTCGCCGATGCAATGCCCTTTACGCCGTGGGTTTACCACCACCTTGACTACATCTGATCCGCTACGGGAACAGCCGGGCGATCTACCATACCGACGGGATTCGGATGACCCGACGTGCATGGATCATCGGCCTGGTGATGGCCGCCTGGGTCAACCTTTGGCCGGCCTACTCCAGCCTCATCGCGCACTCCTCCAGGGCCGACTACGCCCAGCTCTCCGAAGCGTTCCTCGTCCCCTTCTTCTTCCTTCTTGGCTTCAATCTGCTGCTGGGGCGCGCGGGCAAGGGGCTGTCGCCATCCGAGCTCCTGGCGATTTCCTGCATGGGCATGCTGGCGGCCATGATGCAAGGGGAGTGGCTCTCCGGTTACTTCCTGGGCATCATCACCGCCCCCACCTACTTCGTCACGCCGGAGAACCGGTGGAGCGACGTCCTCTTCCAGCACATCCCCGACTGGAGTATCGTGGCCGACCGGCGCGCCACCGTCGGGTTCTACGAGAGCCTGCCGGGGGGGGCATCCATCCCCTGGCGCGCCTGGGTGCCCCCACTGGTGTGGTGGGGCGGGTTCCTCGGAGCCGTACTACTGGCGGGGTTCAGCCTGAGCGCGATCCTCCGCAAGCAG
Organism: Candidatus Latescibacterota bacterium; assembly: GCA_030746455.1. The sequence goes on along the minus strand of JASLMQ010000293.1, from coordinate 276 downwards.
TGGATGGAGCACGAGAGGCTGTCGTTCCCGATCGCGACCGCGTTGCTGGAGCTCACCGGTGTTTCCGGCTCCGAACGGACCTTTTCGACGTTGATCCGAAACCGGCTGTTCAGGATCGGTTGCTGGATCGTGCTGGGGGCCATCGCCTGGAACATCGCAGGCTGGTTCATCACAGAGTTCCCCCGTCTGCCCGTGCTGAGCCGACGGAGCATCTCCATTGGCAGGGGTTTTCCCTCGCTATGGTTCAAGGTTCACCCCCTCACCATCGCGTTCGGC
>JASLMQ010000292.1 GCA_030746455.1 Candidatus Latescibacterota bacterium | reverse complement strand
CCTCCTGTCAAACGATACCCTTCTTGTGGGACGACGAGAAACCGTTGACATGAATGCGATCGCACCCTATCTTTACGCTAGGACTAAATGCAAGTGGCCATTGCCCAAGTACCGCAGGTAGCCAACCTTGGGCGGCTCCTGAGCGTTGTGTTCAACGTACCTCAGCCCGCCACATACCTACCTCAAGGGTACTCAGGTAATGGCCCTTTCCTTGCCACCTTCCGGGCCTCCCGCCGCTATTCCTCCATCATCCCCTCCAGCGCGGCGTTTGCGATCACCAAGTGTCCCGTTCGGTTCGGATGCACGGGTTCCGGGCAGAACACGTCCGGCTCCCTGTGTTCCAGCTGCTCCTGAAACACCTCGTGCAGGTTGACAAACCGGGTACCGTACCGTTCGCTCATCCGCTTCGCCGTATCGATGTAGCGCGTGATGACAGCGAGCACCTCGCTCTCGAACGTCGTGCCGGATCGGTCCGTCGACATGTAGAACGGGCTCAGCAGGATGATGGGACACCCGAGCTCCCGCTGCGTCAGACCGAGCAACTCGTCGTAGATCTCCTCGAACAGCTCGGGACTGACTCCGTGATCCGGGTCTCGCAGATGGCCGTGGAGGTCGTTGATCCCGATCTTGATGGAAAGCCGGTCCGGCCTGTGGGCCAACATGTCCCCCTGCCATCGGGCCCTGAGATCTGTGATCCGGTTCCCACCGATCCCCGTGTTGATGCAACGGATGTTGCGCTCGGGAAATCGCGCCGTCGCAAGCTCCGCGAACAGGCGGACGTAGCCCACTCCCAACGGCCCGTCGGGCCCTCTCCTGCCGCAGTCCGTGATGCTGTCGCCGATGAACAGCAGCGTCTCTCCGTCCTGTACCCAGAAATCCCCCATCACGTCCTCCCCTTGTAAGCCCATCCACAAGAGCGCCTAGATGCAACCACAGCAAACAAAGGTGAACAAGGACTGAAGGGAGCCACGTCCTGCCTGCCATCGCGGCCAAGGATGGGCTTCAACGCCGGCTTCTCGAGCACCGAGTCTCCTCTATCCGTGCCTATCCGTGTTCATCTGTGGTACGGTTGTGATCTTCTGTGGAAAGCTCAAGCCAGCCGATCCAGCATATCAGGGGTCACCCGGAAGAGCTGATCTTCCCCGGCAAAGCACCTTCGGAGCTCCTCAACCACCAGATGGCCGATCCGGTAGGACTTCGCCCCGGCCGTGTGCGGCGTCAGAACGACGTTCGGGAGGGTCCGGAGTGGGCTGTCGGGCGCAGGGGGCTCCGGGCTGGTCACGTCCAGGCACGCGTAGAGGCGCCCCTTCTGCAGCTCTTCGATCAGCGCCTGCTCGTCGATGTTGTCGCCCCGCGAGGTGTTTACGAATACGGCGTCGTCCTTCATCAGCTTGAAGTGCGTCCCGTTGATCATGTGGTACGTCGCGTCCAGCTTGGGCGCGTGGCACGTCACCACATCGCTCTCCCTCGCCATCGTTTCCAGGTCGACCATTTCCGCTCCGAACTCGTCTCGGGCGTACGCCGCGTCAACCGTCGGATCGAAGAGAAGGATGCGCACCTCGTATGGCCTCAGCAGCCGCATCACACGCTGGCCAACCTGGCTGGCGCTGATCACGCCCACCGTTCGTCTGTAGAGCGATCGGACCTCGTCCTTGCCGGGACGCTCGTTCGCCGCCATCTGCCGCGAGTGGGGGATCACCTTCCGCAGGCCGATGGTGATGAACCCCATCGTCGCCTCGGCCACGTCGTCCGCGATCGCCGGAGCCGCGCTCGTCACGATTACGCCCTTCTCCCACGCCTCGTCGCAGATCTTGCCTTTGATCGTGCCCGCGCCATAGGCCCAGATCTTGAGCCGCGGGGCCTGCTCGAGGATCGCCGGCGTCAGGTTCGAGACCTGCCAGCTCGACATCGCCCCGTCCGCGCCGCTCAGAAACGCGGCGGCCTCCGCCTCGTCGAGGTCCCGGTCCTCGGGGTTGATCGTCACCTCGGCGAACGACTCCAGCTTCTCCAGGTCAGCGGGATCGAGAATCCGCTCGCGCAGCGACTCTCTAACCAGAATACCCACCTTCGGTTTGGCCATATTCATCTCCAGATGATCCAAGGTCTCTCGTTTTCGCGCCTTTCGCGCATTTCGTAGTTCCCAGCTCTTCACGAACCGCCGCTGTCCTCCATGCCCTGGCGTGCCTCGAGGTAGTCGGGGTTAACCAGATTCACCGGATCTTCACCTGAGAGGACCCGACGCACCTCGCACGCCGCCTGCTCCCTGAGCGACTGCAGGGACTCGGTCGAGTAGAAGCCCGCGTGGGGCGTGTGGATCACCTCTGGCATCCCCACCAGCCGATCTCCCTCCTCCGGGGGCTCCTTCACCCGTACATCCAACGCGGCTCCGGCCAGTCTGCCAGTCTCGATCGCATCGGCGAGCGCCTCTTCATCGACGATGTCGCCGCGAGAGGTGTTGATCAGGCACGCCGTCGGCTTCAGCTTACCCAGCGCCTCAGCGTCGATCATCCCGCGTGTCTCCTCGGTGGACGGGCAATGGATGGAAAGGAAGTCCGCTGCCGCCAGCAGGTGGTCGATCGATGCGGCCTCCACACCCAATTCGCCGGCCTTCTCCGAGGTCAGGGAAGGCGAGCAGGCCATCACGCGCAGGCCCAGGGCCCGTGCGCGCCTGGCAACCTCCCGCGCGATGCGGCCAAAGCCGATGAGCCCGAGCACCTGCCCCGACACGCGCCGGAGCGGCAGGCCCTCGGCGATGTCCCAGGTACCCGTGCGGATGGTTTGGTCGAACCGGCCCACCTTTCTGGAAAGGGATAGCAGGAGCGCGATCGTGTGTTCGGCCACATCGGTCGTGCAATAGTCGGGCACATAGGCCACGGGCACCCCGCGTCCCGTGGCAAATTCGACGTCGATGTTGTCCAACCCCACGCCGTAGCGCACGATCACCTCCAGATCAGGCAGGGCTACCTCGATTACGCGCCGCGTGGTTCTCGCCCAGCACGTCAGAATGCCGCACGCGCCGTCGGCAAGGCCCGCGAGTGTGGCCTCGTCCCCGTTCGGGGCATCGATCAGCTCAACGTCGATCTCGGCCAGGATGCCCTGCTCCACCTTCAGGTCGGGCCACGCCCTGTCGGTCACCAGTACCCTTCGGGTCATCTCTCCGGTCCCCGTGCCCCTCCGGCGATCAATCTACTGATCTGGTGCATTCCCCACCGACACCGACCGTCCCTGCGCCACGGACGTTTCGACGGCATCCCGCAGGGCCTGGGTGGCCGCCGCGTCGGCCAGGGAGCTGAGCGGCTCACGCCCGGTTCGAATGCACTCGGCGAAGTCCTCGATCTCGGCGGCGTAGCCGCTGGCGTAGAGCGTGTTCAGCCGGTTGTACGCCACCGACGTGGAGTACCGCCAGACCGTCCCCCTGGCGGTGTCGAAGGTCATCTCGCGCGTCGAGATCGCATCCGGGTGCTTGTACCATCTCAGTTCCGACCGATCGACCGCCCTGAGCATCCCGTCGGCACGCGTCACCTCCACCTCTTCGTAGGGAATCGCGTGGTTCTGGAAGGCGGTGGTCCGGATGGTGCCGAGGTCCCCGTTGTCGAACTCGAGCACGATCCGACGGCTCTTGTCCCGCCCCCACGCGTGAAGGGCCTTGACCTTTCCACCCAGGTAGAGGGACAGGTTGTAGAAGTGGTGGATCCACTCGTAGTACCGGATGTCAAGGCAGAAGGCCCCCTCGCCCTCCCGCCGCCAGGCATCCAGGAGCGACTTCAGCTTGCGGTAGATCGGCGCGTACCGGAGGCAGAAGGCCACCTGGTAGATACAATCGCTTGAGGCCAGCGTCCGAGCGATGCGCTCGACGTCCTGGGCCGACGTGACTGCGGGCGTTTCGCACATCACATGTTTCCCCGCCTCCAGGCAGGCGGCCGACAGCTCGGCCGACGCGCCGCCGGGGACCGACACGATCACGCCCTCCACCTCATCATCGGTGAGCAGTTGCTCGTGTCCCGCGTGCGTGCGAACGCCGAAGTCCTTCCTGGCGCGCTCAGCGGACGCCTCCGTCTGCGTCACGATTGCCGTCAGGCGTGCGTTGGGCACGAAATGCAGCGAAGGGTACAGCATCGATCGTGCGTGCTGGCCCGCACCGATGAAGCCGATTCTCACCGGGTCTTCGCTCACGCTGTTCTCCTCTCCGTTCACGCGCCCAGGACCTCCTTCAGCCGCCTGGCAACGATCTCCTCCTCACCGGGCATCAGCGTCATCGGGTCCACGACCACACCCTTGCCGCTGGGCCGAATGACGACCGAGGGGTTACCATCGCGCATCGCCTGGATCACCTCGCGCGCACGCTTCGGGTCGTCCAGATCGACATAGGCACGGGGGGCGAAATCCGGTGATGCCTGCTGCCCCTCGCCCAGGACGTAGGCCTCAACGCCGGGAACGCCCAACAATGCGTCCACCACGTACTCCATCCGCCGCCGCCACACAGTGCGATCTTCCTCGTCCGTACGGCTGAGGAAAAGGTCGACAGCGGCGATCAGTCCCATGATCTCCTCCTTGCCGACTTTCATGCCCCGTCCGATGGCACTATAGGGGCTGGCGTTGAGACGCACGGCATCGACACAGGAAGCCTTGCCCAGAACCAGACCGGAATCCTGGGGCCCGTACAGGCCCTTCCCCCCGCTGAAGACAACCAAGCTCGTGCCCATCTCGACGATCTCCGTCAGATTCGTCCGCGGCGGCAGCTGTGCGGCGGCGTCCACGATCACCGGGACCCCCTTCTTGTCGGCCTCGGGGATCACCTCGCCAAGCTGCTCCTTGCTCTGCTTCCCCAGAAAGTGGACCACGGCCGCAGTCTTCTCGCCGATCCCTCCGGCAAGGTCGGCCGCCGTCACCTCGGTTTTCGACCCAACCCGGACCAGCCTGCCCCCACAGACCTCGATTCCCTGGTGGATGTAGGTATGCGAATCGACCAGGCTGATGACGAACTCATTGCTCCAGCCTTCCGTGTGTGGAAGGCTTCGAACCTTCTCAAGATCGTTGCCCGTCAAGCAGGCGGCTGCGGACAGCTGCATGCCACTAGCGGCACCACACGAGACGAACGCCGCCTCGACCCCGATCCGCTTCGCCAGGTACTCACCCGCCTTCACATTCAGTTCGTTCAGATCCACAAAGGCCGACGCCGCGTCGCGCATGGCCTCCAGGGCCTCCCTCGGCATCAGGCTCCCGCCCAGAGTCGTGATCGTACCGCTCGCGTTGATGAACGGTCGCATTCCCAAGTCATCGTAGCTGACCATCGGCCATCCCCTTCCTCAAAGCCGTAGAAATCGCCTTCGCCTCCTCCCCCGTGGGTCCCGGGCATTCGGGGGTGCGTAATATGCGCAATGGCCACCGGAGCCGCAACCGGCATCTCGGCTTGCCCCCGGCCCGGGCGTCGCCAAGGCCCCGAACCACATCACCGGGAACCTTTCGCTTGACCCACATGGGGGGATTCCCTAAATTGATCTAACCCAAAAACGGACAGGAATATAACGCGGGGAGCAGGCAGGTGGGCA
>JASLMQ010000291.1 GCA_030746455.1 Candidatus Latescibacterota bacterium | reverse complement strand
TCGCCGCCGCCGGCGGGACCCCCCTCGAAGACATCCTGAAGAATCCAACCCGACAGGATGCCTCGGCGGTGATGGTCGGCGGGGCCACCAGGATCATCGGCAAGCTGGTCGCGGAAGGTCGGATCCAGGCGATCATCTGTCTGGGTGGGACCCAGGGGACGTCGAATTGCAGCCGGGTCCTGCAGGCCCTGCCCTACGGCTTTCCCAAGATCATGGTTTCCACCATGGCCTCCGGGGACACCTCCGCCTTCGTGGGCATCAAGGACGTCACCATGATGTTCTCGGTCAGTGACATCCTGGGGCTCAACTCCTTCACCTGCAGGATTCTGAGCAATGCGGCAGGCGCCGCCTGTGGCATGGCCCAGATCGATGCGCCCGTCAGCTCCGCAGGCAAGGACAGGCCGCTCATCGGGATGACGAACCTGGGCGTCCTAACCGAAGGGGCGATGATCGCTCTCGACCTGTTCAAGCAGGCCGGCTATGAAGTCATCGTCTTCCACGCTGTCGGCTCCGGCGGGCGGGCCATGGAGCAGATGATGAAGGAGGGGATCATCGGCGCCGTGTTCGACTATGCCCTGGGCGAGATTGCGGACGAGCTGTTCGAGGGTTTGCGGGCCGGCGGGCCGGAGCGTCTGACGGTGGCCGGCAGCCTGGGTCTGCCTCAGGTGATCTGCCCCGGGGGCGCCGAGCACCTGGGTCTCATCGTCCCACCCAACGAAGTCCCGAAACCATACAGCCAGCACAAGCACACCTTCCACAACCCCACCATCTTCGCGCCGCGGCTCATGGGCGATGAAATGGTGAGGGTAGCAAGGGAGATCACTACCCGTCTGGCCAGTACCACGGACAAGGCCTACTTCCTCCTGCCGACAAAGGGCGTCAGCCGGTATTCTGCCCCTGGGATGGTGCTGGAGGATGCGGAGAGTGATACGGCGTTCTTCGAGGAGATCCGATCCTCCCTGCCCTCAAACGTCGAGCTGATAGAGCGTGAAACGCACGCCGAGGACCCAGGCTTTGTCAAAGAGGCGGTGGAGTTGCTCATCTCGCTGATCGAAGCGAGGTGACACCGCTCCGCCGATCCCGGACGGCTTCGAGGGCGCTCACTTGCGTCAGATGGGCCTTCGTGGCGCCGCCCGCGGAGAGCGCCAGACCACGATCGCAGCGGACGACGCATCACGGCCGTAGCAGGCCCTGTACGCGCGGCGCCCCGACGGCCATGGCCTCGTAGCAGATCCACTACGAGCAATCCCACGCTCCAGAAATGGTGGCTGATCTCACGTAACTGAGCCGCCGGGATTCCCGGGACGATCATACTCATCGATGTACACGTCGTCGACGCGTTCGATAGCCGTGAATAGACGGTTGCTTGTCGTCAGCCCAGCCAGATCCGGGAGTCAAGGTCGGTGAGAAAGTCAGGATTGATCCTGGCAGGTGTGGGTCAAGGAGACGAGCACGAGTGAACCATCGGATATGTGTGTATTGGAGGAATGATGTCGCTCAGGCATCCATGTGTCTGCTCAGACATGGAAGACGAACCAGCCGGGCAGAAGGACATACACGCAGGCCTCGTGTGTAGGTCATCCCTGAGCAGTGTCGGACGCGGTTGACCCCGCGCCCGACGGCACCTATCCCTTGTCGACATGCGTGTCTCCCTGTTCAGCCAGAGCCTCTTCGCTCTGTCCTTGGACCAGGCCATCGACGCGGCGGTAACCGCCGGGTACCGTGCGTTGGAGCTGGCCTGCACCGCGCCTCACCTGGACCTGGCTGCGGCGCGCGCCGACGCGGACGGCTACTCCCGTCGCCTGGAGTCTGCGGGGCTGGCCGTGTCAGCGCTCTCTCTCTTCAGCCACTTAACCGGGCCAGAGCCGGCCGCAGCCGGGCTCGAGGATGCCGTCGAGTTCGTGCGCCTGGCGCCGGTG
>JASLMQ010000290.1 GCA_030746455.1 Candidatus Latescibacterota bacterium | reverse complement strand
CGCCGGGTCCTCCGGCAGCAGGCAGGAGATGTCCCAGTAGCGCTGGCTGAGAGCCTGACCGATCAGGCAGAGCATCCCCATCCCGTAGGGATCCACGAATCCGAGCCCGGACAGGTCCAGCACGATGTTGTCCTCGGTGCGCCGCTGGAGAAACACCTCCAGGTCGCCGAGCACCCGGTCGCACGAGACCGCGGACAGGTTCGACTCGCTGATGGCGAACACGTTGTCGGCCGTCTTGCTCAAGGCCGCACTCCTTCTCAGCTGATCGGTGTGACCGTCGTGCCCCCGTCGGCGCGGATGATCGCCCCGTTGACGTAGCTCGACTCGTCCGAAGCGAGGAAGACCGCCAGGTTCGCCACCTCCTCGGGCTCCCCCAGGCGGCTCAACGGCGCGCGCTTGAAGAAATAGTCCGTGTCGAAGCTCGGGTCGTCCAGGCTGCTGGCCTTCACCATCTCGGTGGCGATGCCGGCAGGGCAGATGCAGTTGACGCGGACGCCCTGCTTACCAAACTCCACGGCCACGGAGCGCGTCAGCGACACGGTGGCGCCCTTGGTGGCGGTGTAGGCGTCGCACCCGGGGATGCCCATCACGCTTGCGCTCGAGCCGGTGTTGATCACGGCACCCCCGCCGCTCTGGACCATCAGGGGAATGCCGTACTTGCAGCACAGGAACACGCTGCGGAGGTTGATCGACAGGACATGCTCCCAGGTCTCTTCGTCGATCTCGGTGACCGGGCCGTCCTGCTTGTTCAGGAACACGGACGCGTTGTTGTAGAGCACGTGCAGACCGCCGTAAACCTGTTCGGTGCGAATCATCAGCGCCTGAACAGCGGCGCTGTCCGACACGTCCGTCTGCACGAATGTGGCGTCGCCGCCCGCCGCGCGCAACGTCGTCTCGGCCTCGCGGCCCAGCTCTTCATCGATCTCGGCGAGCACGACTCTGGCACCCTCGCGCACGAAGGCCTGGACCCCGGCGTAGCCGATGCCGCGTCCCGCGCCGGTGATGATCGCGATCTTGCCTTCCAGTCGTCCCATCTGTTAGCGCCCTCCATTCGTCACAGGCACAACGTATCGACCTTGCAGAACGGGTCAAAGCGGCGGATATTCCGTTGCAGCGGTATTGTGATCGGCCTCAACGATCGTCTTCACAGAGGGGAACACATCATGGAACGCCAGTCATCCACACGGAACTCAGCGGCGGCCGGTTCCGCCCCACTCACGGACTACGTCAGAATGAACCTGGAGACGCTGCCCCCGATGATCGCCGGCATGACGCTCCAGGAACTACGGGACGACTACTACGATCGCATCTTCAACCAGTACCTGCCCTTCTGGGAGAAGGGAGGATGCGACAGGGAGAACGGGGGCTTCGTCACCGAGCTGTACGATGACGGTGCGGTACAGACCGATGAGAAGTACATCTGGTACCAGGGCCGCGGCCTCTGGGTCTACGCCTACCTTCACAACAACTTCAAGAATGGAACCGGGTTCCTCGACATCGCCAGAGAGGCCCGGGACTTCATGCTCAACCTGATGTACAAAGGCGAAGGTCTTTGGGAGCAGATGGTCACCAGCGACGGCAGGGTGAAAGACCGGAGCGACCAGGGCAGCGCCGAGGACATCTATGGCTCCATGTTCGCCTCGGCCGGCCTCGTCGAGTACTACCGGGTCTCCGGGGATGAAGAAGCCCTAGAGATCGCCCTGACGAGCATCAGGAAGTCGATCGAGCGCTACGAATCCCCCGACTACAGGGGGGTTGCCATCCGTGACGAACCCGGTGTAGCCGGGCGCTCACAGGGCCACTCCTTCATGCTCGTGTGGACCCTCACTCAGCTGCTGTCCTTCCACGATGATCCCAAGCTCGCCGGTGTGCTCTCGGAACACGTCGACCACATCATGAACGACTTCTGGAACCCGGACTACGGCATCACCAACGAGACGCTCTACCACGACTACTCAAGAGTCCCCTCCCTGGCCGGCCAGTTCACGCCAGGGCATTCCATCGAGACCCTCTGGATGGTCATGCACGAAGCTCTACGGATCGGGAACCGCACGCTGTTCGACGAGTGCAAGGACCGCATCAGACGCTACATCGAGATGACCTGGGACTACGTCTTCGAGGGAATGGGAGATACGAACTACAGCGTGCTCGGCTCGGACGGCGTGTGCGCGGGACCGGACTTCGACACGAAGAACATGTGGTCCGAATGTGAGGCCCTCGTCGGCGCCATGCTCACGTTCGAATACACCGGAGACGTCTGGGCGCTGGAGTGGTACGAGCGCATCCGGGCCTTCACCCTCAGGACGATGACAACGCCATTCGGCGTCTGGCGTCAGGCGGTGGATCGATTCGGCAACGACAAGCAGCGGAGGGGTCTCTCCATCTACCGCAAGGACAACTTCCACCAGGTCCGGTACCAGATGTACAATCTCCAGAGCCTCGAGCGCATCATCGAGAACAAAGGCAAGCTCACGCCGTTTCCGTCATAGGCCTGGGGTCATTCACCACGGCCCCGCGCTCATTGCTCGATCAGTGCGATCTCTACGCGATCGCCCGGTCCATATTCCCACACAGAGACCACCTTCCCCCCGTAATCCCGCTCCAGGACGCCGGCGTCTACCGGTTCCGCGAGAACCAGCGTGCCTGATCGGGTAGCTCCCCGAAGCTGGCGCGCGGCGCTCCCCTCGCCAAGCCAGGCCCCGGCAAAGGCGCAATCTCCACCGAAGTTGCCCTCGTCGTCGATGCGCCCCCCGGCAAACACGAACACCGACTTGCCCGTGACCCATCGGCCCTGTGGCTCGTCGGCCGTTGCCGGCGAGACCGGCGACAGCGCACCCATGGTCACCTGGCCCTCCCGGGTGCCGGTCACCCGTTCCCGCGCGAACAGGGCCGAGTGGTCCAGGGTCAGCCAGACTAGATCGCCCTCGCGTCGCCTGCCAGCGATCCGATAGAGACCGGAGCGTCCCACATTGTAGATCCGGATCGTGCGACCCACGGCGAACACCCCATCGTCCTCTGGCGTGAACGGCACGGCCACCTCCTGCTCGGCGTAGTTCACTGCCGCAATCCGAGTCTGTACGTAGCCCGGCTCGTCGTCGCACGCGCCGATGCGCACGTCGCGCACCCATCCTGCACCGCGGCGCGACCGGACCCGCACCCCTAACGGACGGTGAGACGTCGTGCGGCTCGGCCCATCGGGGATATTCAGTGAAATCTCCTCGACCCCGCCGGCCACCGCCACCTCGACGGTCAGCGGCGCTTCGGTGAGCACCCTGACACCTTCGATCACCGGCGTTCCCTGGTACCCCTCCAGCAGCGTCAAGAATCG
>JASLMQ010000289.1 GCA_030746455.1 Candidatus Latescibacterota bacterium | reverse complement strand
CGGACCTCTTTAACAAGTACGCCTACATCTTGATCAGCCTGGGCGGGCTGGTGATCCTGGCGGAGCTGATTCTGCTGGCGTGCCTGCTTCTCCACGTCTGGGCGGCCCTGTCGATCCTCCTTGGCAGATGGGCTGCCCGACCGGAGCGCTACCGGAAGGTCAGAAGCGCCGGCGGCCCCAGCCGCAAGACCTGGGGCGCCTCCACGATGATCTACACGGGGTTCGTGGTTCTGGTGTTCATCGTGCTACACGTGGCGGGGTTCAAGTTCGGGCCCGGTGTGGAAGCAGGCTATGTCACCACGGTGGACGGTGTCGAGATGCGGGACCTGCACCGGCTGGTGGTGGAGGTCTTCAGCAACAAATGGTATGTGGTGTGGTACGTGGCGGCGATGGTCGTCCTCGGGCTTCATCTGAGCCACGCGTTCTGGAGCGCGTTCCAGTCCCTCGGCATCTACCACGATCGCTACACCCCCATTCTATACGCCGGGGGACGGGCCCTCGCGTTCCTGATTGCAGCGGGCTACGCGATCATTCCTATATGGATCTTCATCTACGGTCGATAGCTATGCGTTCTCCGCTACCCATAACAAGACGACGGACGACTCTCCTTCGCTCCTTGCGGAGCTACGGAGGGCAGGCAGACGACGGACGACAGCAACGGCAGATCTGTCGTCTGTGGTCCGTTGTCCGTCGTCCTGATTTCGGGGTCGTGCAATGACGCTAGACGCCAAAGTCCCGGCGGGTCCCATTGAGACAAAGTGGGACCGGCACAAGAACGAGATCCGCCTCGTCAATCCGGCGAACAAGCGGAAGTACTCGCTGCTGGTGGTCGGTACGGGGCTGGCCGGCGGATCGGCCGCGGCGTCCCTAGCCGAGCTCGGCTACAACGTCCGGTGCTTCTGCATCCAGGATTCGCCACGCAGGGCTCACAGCATCGCCGCTCAGGGCGGGATCAACGCCGCGAAGAACTATCCCAACGACGGCGACAGCGTCTGGCGGTTGTTCCACGACACGGTGAAGGGCGGCGACTATCGCTCCCGCGAGGCCAACGTCTACAGGCTGGCGCAGCTCAGCGTCAACATCATCGACCAGTGCGTGGCTCAGGGCGTGCCCTTCGCGCGCGAGTACGGCGGGCTGCTGGCCAACCGGTCCTTTGGCGGCGCCCAGGTGTCTCGGACCTTCTATGCCCGCGGCCAGACAGGGCAGCAGCTGCTCCTGGGCGCCTACAGCGCGTTGATGCGCCAGGTGGGAGCGGGCCAGGTGAAGCTCCATCCGCGTTTCGAGATGCTGGACCTGGTGGTGATCGACGGCCAGGCGCGCGGCATCGTCGGCCGCAACCTGGTGACGGGAGAGATCGAGTCCTACGCCGGTGACGCCGTGCTGCTCGCCACCGGGGGATACGGCAACGCCTACTTTCTGTCCACCAACGCGGTGAACAGCAACGTCACCGCCGCCTGGCGCTGCCACAAGCGAGGCGCCCTGTTCGCAAATCCCTGCTATACCCAGATCCATCCGACCTGCATCCCCGTATCGGGAGACCATCAGTCCAAGCTGACGCTGATGAGCGAGAGTCTTCGGAACGACGGCCGCGTGTGGGTCCCGAAAGACAAGAGCGACTCCCGTCCTCCCAACGAGATCCCCGAGGAAGATCGCGACTACTATCTGGAACGCAAATACCCGAGCTTCGGGAATCTGGTGCCGCGTGACGTGGCGTCGAGGAACGCCAAGGACGTGTGCGACGAAGGCCGGGGCGTCGGATCGACGGGGATGTCGGTCTACCTCGATTTCACCGACGCGTTCGAACGCCTCGGGGTGGACACGATTCAGGAGCGCTACGGAAACCTGTTCGAGATGTACGATCGGATCACTGGGGAGGATCCCTATCAGGTTCCGATGCGGATCTACCCGGCGGTGCACTACACCATGGGCGGTCTGTGGGTGGACTACAACCTGATGACGACAATCCCCGGGCTGTATGCGCTTGGGGAGGCCAACTTCTCCGACCACGGCGCCAACCGGCTGGGTGCGAGCGCGCTGATGCAGGGCCTCGCGGATGGCTACTTCGTTATTCCTTACACCGTGGGTGACTACCTGGCCGGCACGGAGCTTCCCGCCGTGACGCCCGATCACCCGGTGTTCAAGGAGCGCGAGGACGAGGTCCGGGGGAGGCTGGATCAGCTCTTGCAGATCCGGGGCAAGCGAACCGTGACCGAGTTCCACCGCGACGTGGGGGCCATTCTGTGGGAGTATGTGGGGATGTCGCGCGGCCAGTCGGGTCTCGAGCGGGCGCTGGAGGAGATCCCGAAGCTCCGCGAGGCCTTCTGGAAGGACGTTCGGGTGCCGGGCACGCCGGATCGCCTGAACAAGAACCTGGAGATGGCGGGTCGTGTGGCGGACTACCTCGAGCTGGCGGAGCTGATGGCGCGAGACGCCCTGCACCGGACCGAGTCGTGCGGCGGCCATTTCCGCGAGGAGAGCCAGACGCCCGAAGGCGAGGCGCTACGAGACGACAAGAACTTCAGCTACGCCGCCGCGTGGGCGTTCGGTGAAGGAACAGAACCCCAGCTCCACAAGGAGCCGCTCGGGTTCGACAACGTGGCGCTTGCCCAGAGAAGCTACGAATGACCACAGACGACCCTCCTTCGCTCCTTGCGGAGCTACGGGGGCAGGCAGACGATGGACGACAGACAGAGGCAGGGTTTACCGTGGTCCGTGGTCAGTCGTCCGCGGTCGCTTCTCAGAAATAGACGTAGGCGCGGCAGAATCGCGCTCTGGCTGTTGATAGGGGTTTGGGTGAATGGCAAACATGGTCCTTAGTCTTTTCGTATGGCGTCAGGCGGGTCCCGACGAACCCGGCAAACTGGTGCCCTACAAGGTCGATAACGTGTCCCCCGACATGTCCTTCCTCGAGATGCTGGATGTCCTGAATCTGCAGATCATCCGGGAGAGCGGCGATCCGATCGAGTTCGACAGCGACTGCCGGGAGGGCATCTGCGGGATGTGCAGCCTGGTGATCAACGGGGTGCCCCACGGACCGGAGAGTGCCACGGCGACGTGCCAGCTCCACATGAGGCATTTCAGGAATGGTGACACGATCACGGTCGAGCCGTGGCGGGCGAGGGCCTTTCCCGTGGTCAAGGACCTGGTCGTGGACCGGAGCGCGTTCGACCGGATCATCTCGGCGGGCGGGTACGTGTCGGTCAACACGGGCGGCGCCCCAGAGGCCAACGCCGTTTTGGTTCCCAAGGACGATGCGGAGACGGCGATGGATATGGCGGCCTGCATCGGGTGCGGGGCCTGCGTGGCGGCGTGCCCGAACGCCTCGGCATCGCTCTTCGTCGCGGCCAAGATCGCGCAGCTCGCGCACCTGCCGCAGGGACATCCCGAGAGGAAGGAGCGGGTGCAGGATATGGTGAAGCAGATGGACGAGGAGGCCTTCGGGAATTGCTCCAACATCGCCGAGTGTCAGGCGGTGTGTCCCAAGGAGATCCCGATCTCGGCCATCGCCAAGATGCGGAGGGAATACATCAGGACGTTGGTGCGATAGGCGCGCGTCGGGCAGACCCGTTGAGGTAATGAGAACCGGCAGCCGGTGGACACCGGCTGCCGTTGCCTTTGGAGTGAGTGGGGAGTCGTGATGGTGGCTGTGGTGTTCTAGGTCGCCCCGTCGTGTCAATCTGGTGCGGATAGTGCCAAAGCGTTGATCCAGCGATCAATCATCTCTGTGGGGATGGTACCGGTCCATCTCCCAGCGAATGGGATTGTCGACGATGTAATGGCATATGGTGCTCAGATCCGCTTGATCGCGAATAACGTGTTCGTAGTAGTTGCGTTGCCATACGCGCCGGCCAGGTGTCCCCCTCAGCCGGTTCACTCGGTTGGTCACGATGGATTTGTACCCGCGGATGATTGTGGGAACCGTGTTTGAGGTGGGCTTGCCGAACCGCTCGACCGCCGGGACGCCTGTAGGGGCACGATGCATCGTGCCCCTACGGGTTGTGGCATCGCCAGATTCGTCATCCGTAAGGCTGATGATACCGTGCACGTGGTTGGGCATGATCACGAATTCGTCCGCTTGCACGGTCGGGCGCATTCGTGATGTCCGATGCCATTCCTCCTGCGCAATCTGGCCATAGTCGTTCAGCAGAACAGCTCCGTCATTCACCTCACCGTAGAGGCATTCCCGTTGGTGAACGCATATCGTGACAAAGTAAGCCCCTGACCGCGAATAGTCGTATCCCGGAAGCCGGATGGATCGGCGCCGATGCATCCCGGGTGCGTCAGACATGCCGTTCCTGGCCCTCATTGCAGCCGCCCTCGCCCCGCGATGGGCCAGGCGGTCTCGACCACGCCATCGCGGATGCCGTAGAGCACGTCGTGCAGCGCCACGGTGACATCGGCATAGCCGACGATGAACTCTATCTTGTCGGCAACCCGAGGGCGTTCGCTTGGTTGCGAGAGCTCGACGATGCCGTGCTCTGCGGATAGGCGGATGTCGGACACATTGGGGACGTCGATGGCCTCCGGCATCGCTGCTTCCGTGTTGACGGTCTTCCGGCCGGCGTCGCAGATGATGCGGTCGGGGGCCGGACGGCTGGTCACGGTGGCCAGCACGGTGAGGGCACAGGCGTGGTCGACGTGGAAGTTCCTGCGGTAGTTGAGGTCGCAGAAGATGCCGCCGCCGGCCTGGATCTCGGTGACGCCAGGATGGAAGGCGCTGAACCGATAGGTCCCGGTGCCCCCGCAGCTGACGATGTCGACCGGGATCCCCGCGTCCCGGCATAGCTGGGCACTATCGGTAACCTGCGTGAGCAGCTTTGCGATGGCTCTGCGCTTCTCCTCCTGATCCACGATCCTGATTGCGGGGGATTCCCACGCCATAAGGCCCGAGAACACGAGACCCTCGCTCGCCGCGATCGACTGAGCCAGACGAAGGACCGGCTCGCCCGGCTCGACACCGGCGCGCTTCATTCCAACGTCGACCTCGATCAAGACGCGGAGACGCACGCCCTTCCCCAGAGCCGCCCGGTCCAGGTCCTGCACATTCTGGCCATTGTCGACGGCCACCATGACGTCGGCGCGCCGGCGCAGGTTCACCAGACGGGAGATCTTTGTGGGGCCGACGACCTGGTTGGCGACGAGGATGTCGTGGATGCCGCCTTCGGCCATGACCTCGGCCTCGCCGAGCTTGGCGCACGTGACGCCGATCGCGCCCGCGTCGAGCAGCTGCCTGGCGATGGCCGGGATCTTGATCCCCTTGGTGTGGGGACGCCAGTTCACGCCGGCCTGCCGGATGATGGTGTCGGCCATGCGCGCCAGGTTCTGCTCCATCGTGGGCAGGTCCACGAGGAGTACTGGCGTGTCCAGTTCGGCCTTTTCCAGGCCGATGGCGTTGGTTTGTGGCTCCATAGCGATCAGGTTGTGTCGTTCTGGAAGAACTCGATGATCTCACCATCCGGGCCCTTGCAGAAGGCCAGGCGCACCGGCGTGGGTGCGGGCCGGCTCTCGATCGTTACATCCTTGGGCTCAACGGTGACCTCCGCGCCGGCATCACGGGCCCGCTCGATGGCGTCGTCGGTATCGTTTGTGCGAAGCGCGAAGTGAAGCACGGCTCCCTCGGGCTTCGGTTCATCTCCTCCCGCGAACAACTCGAGATAGTTCC
>JASLMQ010000288.1 GCA_030746455.1 Candidatus Latescibacterota bacterium | reverse complement strand
CCAGCCTGGTGAAGACCGCCGTCTTCGGCCGCGATCCCAACTGGGGCCGGATCCTGTGTGCCATTGGCTACGCCGGCGTGCACATCGATCCCGGGCGGGTGTCCGTGTCCATGGCGAGGATTCCCATCTACGGCTCGGGGGGTGGCATCGACTTCGACACGGAAGCGGCCATCGAGTCGTTGGCGGCCGAGGATATCCCGATCGACATCGACCTCGGGGACGGCGCAGCCCACGCGGAGGTCTACACCTGCGACCTGACCTACGACTACATCAAGATCAACGCCGAGTACACGACCTGAACCCGGTGGCGGTGCTGAGGAAGAAGACGGGATCGCGGATCCCTCGAGGAGACAAGAAATGGCGGGCGCGTCCTTTTCGAAGCGGGTAATGGGAGTCGAAGAATCGATCACGGTGGCCACAACGGCCAGGGCCGGCGCCCTTCAACGTGAGGGCGTCGATGTCATCTCCATGAGCTCGGGCGAGCCCGACTTCGATACCCCGCAGAACATCAAGGACGCGGCCATCCGTGCCATCCATGAAGGCCACACCAAGTATACGCGGCCAGCCACAGGCATCCTCGAGCTCAAGGAGGCCATCTGCCGAAAGCTCAGCCGCGACAACGGGCTGGAGTACGACCCGACCCAGGTCGTGGTCGGCTGTGGTGCGAAGCAGACCGTGTTCGACGCAGTCGTCTCGCTTATCGAGGATGGGGACGAGGCCGTCATCCCGGCGCCCTTCTGGAACAGCTACGCGGATCAGGTCAAGCTGATGGGTGGCAATCCGGTTATCGTCCAGACTCGGGCGGAGGACGGTTTCCGCCTGACGCCGGCTCAGCTCGAGGCAGCCATCACGGAGCGAACGAAGTTCCTGCTCCTGAACAGCCCCTGCAATCCATCGGGCGAGGTCTACACCCGCGACGAACTCAGCGCGCTCGGAGAGATCGTCCTCCGGGCCGGCATCGGTGTGATTTCCGACGAGGTCTACGAGAAGATAATCTACGGCGACTCCGAGCACGTCTCGATCGCCTCGCTAGATCCCGCGCTCAAGGAGCAGACCCTCGTCGTCAACGGCGTGTCAAAGGCCTATGCAATGACCGGCTGGCGGGTCGGCTACGGAGCGGGGCCGGCCGACCTCATATCGATGGTGGGGAAGATCCAGAGCCAGGAGACCACCCACACCTGTTCGATCTCCCAGCACGCGGCAGCCGAGGCGCTCGACGGACCGCAGGAGAGCGTCGAGATGATGCGGCGTGCCTTCGAGGAGCGCCGCGACGTGATCGTGGAGGGTCTCAACGCCATCCCGGGCATCTCGTGCCGGAAACCGCGGGGGGCCTTCTACGTTTTCCCCGACGTCTCGGCCCTCATAGAACAGAGCCGACCTTCACTGGGCATCCGCAATGATGTGGACCTCTGCAACTACCTGCTGGATGAGGCCCGAGTGGCCGCCGTGCCCGGAACGGGCTTCGGCACAGAGGGTCACATTCGCATCGCCTACGCAACCGCAATGGATCTCATCAGGAAGGCCCTCGATCGCATTTCGGAGGCCGCTGGGAAGATGGCGTAGGGGGCTATGGAGACGATGGAAAGAAAGAGCCACGTACTGGACTTCGAACGCCCGCTCCACGAGCTCGAGCGCAAGATCGAGGAGCTCAAGGCCCACGCCGAATCCGAGGGGCTCGACGTATCGGACGAGTTGTCCATCCTGGTGTCCAAGGCCAGGAAGCTGGAGCAGGAGATCTATTCGAATCTGACGCGATGGCAGGTCTACCAGCTGGCAAAGCATCCTGAGCGCCCCCACACCCTGGACTACCTTCAGGGCCTGCTGACTGACTTTGTGGAACTCCACGGAGACCGGGGTTACCGCGACGATCCCGCAATCGTCGGGGGGCTGGGGAAGCTAGAAGGCCGGCCCCTGGTGGTCGTCGGCCACCAGAAGGGTCGGAACACGGGCGAGAACATCAGGCGGAACTTCGGGATGGCACATCCCGAGGGCTACCGCAAGGCCCTCAGGCTCATGAAGCTGGCAGCGAAGTTTCGGAGACCCGTCCTCTGCCTCATCGATACCCCGGGGGCGCACCCGGGAATCGGATCCGAGGAACGAAGCGTTTCCGAGGCGATCGCACGGAACCTGGTCGAGATCTTCAGGCTCCCCATCCCCATCGTCGTAGCCATCATCGGTGAGGGCGCGAGCGGAGGTGCGATCGGGATCGGGGTCGGTGACAAGATACTGATGCTGGAAAATGCGTGGTATTCGGTGATCAACCCCGAATCCTGCTCCCTTATCCTTTGGCGGAATCGCGAGAACCGCGAGGAAGCCGCGGAAGCCCTGCGGATCACGGCGCCGGACCTGCTGGAGTTGGGCATCATCGACGGCATTGTGCCGGAGCCCTTTGGCGGGGCCCACCGGAATCCCGAGGAAACGGTCGGCCACCTCGGACAGGCCGTCACAGAGGCCTTCGAGCAGCTGAGCCAAGTGCCGTCAGACGAGCTCGTGAGTCGACGCATCGAGAAATTCCGGCAAATGGGGATCTGGGAGGAGTAGGGTCCAGGACCTGCCCGAACACGCCCGGGAACGGAGTCGGAGCGGGCCTTGCGGTCGAGCAAAAAACAGGCCATTCTCGGTCGCCGAAACGGGGCGCAACAGACCGCCCTGGCCGCACCATCCGAGTAACTCGTTGTGACGTATTCAGCTTGACAAGCGGTCTCTGCAGGCAACTTTTTGTGCCCCCCTCCCTTCCACCCATGCAGCCAATAGCAACCAAGAAAAAAAGCAGCATGTCGATGCGCTTAAGTTTCAAGACCTTATATCAGCGGGGCCCGAACATCGCCTATTCCTACCCAAATATGTCCTTGACTCCCCCCTCTCAAGCGCATATATTCTAACTCGTCAAACAGAGCGCAATTCCTGGCTATATTATTGTTTTCCAAATAAATTATGGCTACATGCCGGCTTCTGCCCGGCTCGCCTTCACCACCCTTGATCCGCTGGGAGGACTTCGGGGGGTTCTGATCAGGGGTGCCTCTCAATCCAGCGACTCGGATCGCGCCAAGTTCCGCCGTGGCGGACGGTACACATCGGGGTCGCTTCCCTCCGACGGCAGTCGGGCCGACAGGCGCAAGCCCTCCGGTCACTGCCCCCAACTCCCAGCGCCGAGTATCGTGCAGATCCCTCCAAGATTAGCTTCAGCCTCAGCAGGGAATGGGCGGCATGGAGGTCTGCCGAGGGCTTCGAAGATGGATCTGGCCCGCGGGGAAGTTAGAGCCGCTTCTCTTCGGTCAGCCGTAGCACTATTGGGGGAGATAATGCTACGAACTGCACCGACCAATTAGGGAACGCGGTTTCTCCTTCAATGGATTCCAGAGTCCCGTCTTTCGGATAAACCCTCGGCACCTTCATCCGCCCTTATTTCTAATCACAGGGCTTCAGAGGCCCACAGAATCAGAAGGACCCGAAAACAGAAAGACCGGCCAATAATACGGCCGGTCTTCTGACTTTGGCTCGATACGGACGCCGGATGTCGTCGGAGCTAGTCGCTAAGGGTGTCCGACACTGCCTCCTTCAATTCCTGAAGCTTGAATGGCTTCGACATCACCGCGCGAGGACTGAGATCCACCAGATCCTCG
>JASLMQ010000287.1 GCA_030746455.1 Candidatus Latescibacterota bacterium | reverse complement strand
GAGGAGTACATCATGGCCGTGGGCAACGCGCGACCGCTGGACCTGGGTGTCCAGTATGCGACCACGGAGATGCTGGGCTTCCTGCAGGATGACTACGGGTTGGACGCACGAACGGCGCACGTGTTGATGGGGCAGGTGGTTGAATACGACGTGGGGAACATCTACGATCCGGCCTACACGATGGTGTGCAAGGTGCCGAAGGCGGTGCTGGATTCCATTGGGGCGAAGCGGAGTTAGGACGTTCGCCCAGACAATGCAGAGAGGGCCCGGCGGGGTGTCCGCCGCGCCCTCTTTCTGTACGGGTCGGGTGCTCGTGGCTACTTGAGCAAGAGCATCTTGATCGACTCTCGGCTTCCGCCCGCCTCGACCACTAGATGGTAGAGCCCCGACGCGGCTCCGTCCGCGTTCCACGTGATCTGATGCCGTCCGGCCTGCTGATGGGCGAGCAGGAGGGTCTCCACGTGCTGTCCAAGCGCGTTGAAGACCTCGATGCGGACATCGGCGGCCGCGGGCAGATCGTAGCCCACGACGGTTGCCGGGTTGAAGGGGTTGGGGGCGTTTCGCCGCAGGCGGAAGACAGCAGGTGGCGGCTCCCCGCCCCGGGTGATCTGCAGCGGCAAGGGGTCCGCCGTTGGGCCGAACGCACGAGCGGTACCTATACGCAGGTCCACAACCCCCGAGACCCGCGCTGTGAACCGCAGGTCGGCAAGGGAGCCGTCCGCGAAGCCCGAAGGACTGACGCCCATCAGGCGGATGGTGCCGCGCGCCGAGGTGTCGTGAGCGAGGGCATTCGCAGCACCCGAAGGGGTGATCCCCTCAAGGTGCAGAGCGGCTGGGTCGTATCTGATTTCAACATCGAGACCTCGGGCGAACTGACCCCCCGCAATCTCCACGGGTATCGAGACCGGCAGCCCGGACCGGCCGTAGCGCGAGGCGATGTCGAGCCGAACCGGCTGCGGGATCCCGACGGGTTTCGCCGCGCTGGTCAGGTCCCGTATGACGAGCAGGGCGTCGTCGATCGTGACCAGACCGTTCTCGTCGGCGTCGGCCTGCGCGAGCTGGAGCGGTGTGGGGTTGGGCACGAGGTTGAGCGCCAATCGGAGGATCGTCCCCAGGTCCATCAGGTCGATATCCTGGTTCGCGTTCATATCACCGCGGAGCAGGACCTCCAGGCTGCCGGGCCTGACCTCTGGTGATAGGGTCACGAGATCCCCGTCATCGAGGATAAGGGTCGCCTCGGTCACGGTCAGGTCGAGCACGTCCCCGACCGACACATCCGCAGTGTTCAGAACCTGGAACGCAACGCTTGCCAGGGCGCCCGACTGGCCGGCAGCAACGCCGGTTCCTCCTGCAACGGTCACGGCGGCCTTGCCGTCGCTCTGCAGGACGTCTGCGGCGATCAGGAAGCCGCTGGTGAGCGAGGTGGCACTCACATCGTTCGATTCGAGCGTGAGCTTGGTCGGATCGTAGGTGATCTTGAAGAGCCCGGCCAGCACGTTGGATGCGTCATTGAGTGAAATGGGCACCAAGGTCTTGCTGCCCTTGAAGCCTTTGTTGGCACCGAGGGTGACCACGGGCGGACCGAAGAGGTAGACTGCGCCGGCATCGGTCGCGCCGGTGTCATCGCCGGGCGCCCCCACAAGCACGTTCCCCCCAGCCGACGCGATGGCCAGTCCGAACTCGTCGTTCTCGGCCGGCGTGGGATTCAGAAACGTCTGCAGGATCTCGCCCGTGGCGGCGTCGAACAGATAGACGGCGCCGGCGTTGGCCCCTCCCGTGTCATCCAGCGTGGCCCCGACCAATGCATTCTGTCCTGCCGCGGCGACGGAGAACCCGAAGAGGTCCCCGGGATCGGGGGACGCCTTCTGGAACGTCCTGGTGAGGGCTCCGGTCTCGCCATCGAAGAGGTGGACAGAACTGCCCAGCGCGGATCCCACCAGGACGTCGTCGCCCACAAGCGCCACCCTGAACCCGAATTCCGAGCGCAGGGCGGGTGTGGGGCTGTTGTAGGTGTGGTGGAGGGCGGCAAGCTGGGCCTCCGAGGCGGTCGGCGTGGCAAGGGCCAGGGCCGATGCCACGAGGATGGCCCCGATTCCGTAGTGTCTCATCGTTGTATTCCCCTGTTGAATCGGTCGCAGCGGGTGGGATGCGCGATCATGGCTATCATATAGAATATCGGAGCATTGACCCCGTCTCGACAGTCTTTTTCCTTTCCGATCCGCTCGATCGAGAATCCACGACCGGCCAATGGAGCGATCCCCAGGCGACCGGCACGAAAACGGGCCCGGGAAGACCCGGGCCCGCATCCGTTTCCTCTGTGCAGGGACTATCCGTCCTGTTCATCGACCTTCCCGCTGACCAGACCCTCCACGATCGAAGGGTGGATCAGGTTCAGCCACGGCAGGATCCGCAGCTTCCAGGGGATGACCAGATCGCGCTTTCGACGCTCCATAGCTCCCACAATGGCTTTGCAGCACTCATCCAGAGAGATCGATTCCTTGCTGTGGCTGCGGCTCGATTCCCCCAGAGCGGCCCCATCGGTGCCGAAGGCCTGCTTCCGCAGGTTGGTTCCCCGCAGCCAGTGCGGGAGCACGGTGAGTATGTGGACGCCGCTTCCCTTCAGCTCGGCTCTGAGTGCCGCGAAGAAACCCTCAAGGGCGTGTTTCGACGCGACATAGCCCGTGTGAAGGGGTACCCCAATCCGTCCCTGTATCGAGGTGATGGCCACGATCATGCCCTGGGTCGCCTTGAGATGGGGCAGGGCATGGTAGACGCAGTGTACGGTGCCCAAGTAGTTTGTTTCCATGAGTTTACGGAACAGGGACACATCTTGCACCTCATCGAACCTCGCCCACATGCTGACCCCGGCGCAGGCGATGAGTGTATCCACGGTTCCAAACTCAGCCACCGATCCCGACACCCAGCGCTCGCAGTCCCCGGCGCTCCCCACATCACCCGCCGTGGTCAGGACTCGGACACCCCGCTCCCGACATTCGGCGCCGACCTCCTGCAGTCCCTCCTCGTCCAGGGCGAAGAGCCCCAGGTTCGCGCCCCCTTCGGCGAAGCGGAGGGCCAGGGCCGCGCCCAGGCCGGAGGATGCGCCGGTGATCAGGGCTGTCTTGTTCCGAAACATAGGGCTCCGTTCTGCCGGGGTCAGGCGTCGGTGGGCAGCTTGCCGAATATGCCGTTGCGGGCCCCGAAGACATTGCCCGGGTCCACGGCATTCTTGGCCTGCCGGAGGGCGTCCACGCTGCTTTCGGTTTGGACCTGGGGCAGAAAGGCCTGGCGTATCTTGCCCACGCCGTGATGATGGGAGAGGGAGCCTCCATTGTCGAGGATGGCCTTCCGGAGGCTCTGTTCGATGCTGTGGAAGACCTCACCGGGGTCGTCGAGCCCCTTCCCAAAGAGCCCCATCGTGAAGTAGATGCAGACGCCGGTGTGGTAGGTCTGGGTGACGCGGTAGGACAGGTAGGCTTTGCCGGGGACCCCGTGGGCCTCGCTCTGGCGGGCGAGCTCCTCTTCCACGGCCTGACAGACCGGGAAGATCCGGGTCCACGGGACCGAGGTCTCGAAGGTCTCGCCCAGCACGTGGCACTTGTTGGTGAAGTCCCGGATGTAAGCGATCCCGAAGGTGAGCATGTATCCCCGTTTGCCGTTGCTCGCCCCGGCGCTCATGGCGCCGTACTTCCTGGCCAAGCGCTTGAGGACCCGCCTTTGCTGCCGCACTTCCTCTCGGGAGCCCTCCATGAGGACGGTGCAGGCCACCCGTTTCCTGGGATCGTACCGAAGGATCCTGGCCAGCAGGAACTCCTGAAGCCAATCCGCGATCCGCTTCGCGAGCGAGTGTTCGCGTTTGAGGGCCATCCCGAAGCGGAGCTCGTTGTTGCCCACGAGCCGGATGCTGGCGGGCAGGATGTTGGTCTTCCTCAGCTCCCTCAGGAAGTTCACGCCCAGCTCGAAGGAGCGGAAGACGAAGAGGTTGTACCTTCGCATCTCGGGTGTGGGATGGATCTTAACCACGGCCTTGGTGATGATGCCCAGGTTGCCCTCGCATCCGAAGAGGAGGGACCGGGGCTGGATCCCGATGGAGTTCCTCGGGGTGACGCTCCGGGTTTCGACATCGCCTTTAGGGGTGACAAGGGTCGCCTCGAGCACGATGTCCTCGATGTTGCCGTAGCGGTTCTTCTTCATGCCGCTCGCGTTGGTGGCGATCCATCCACCCAGGGTCGAGAGCTCCACGCTGTCCGGATCGTGTCCCGAGGTGAAGCCCTGTGCGTCGAGGGCGATCTCCAGCTGCTTGCCCGATATCCCGGCCTCCACGCAGGCCTGGAGGTTCTCGGCATCCACCCAGAGTACCCGATCCATACGCCGCATGTCCACCGACACGATCATCCGCTCCTCGCCCGGTGGACAGGTGAGGGCGCCGCTGACGTTGGTGCCCCCGCCGTAGGGGATCAGGCAGACGTTGTGCTGATCGGCGAGGCGGACGAGGTCCCTGACTTCGTCCTCGGACCGTGGATAGACCACCAGATCCACGACCCGATCCAGAGGAGAGCCGTAGAGCACGCGGTAGATCTCGTCCACGCTGAGCTGCCCATGGCTGTGGACCAGGCGGTCCTTGGGAACGGAGACACACTGATCGGCCTCGAACCGATCCCGCAGGTCGGTCAGGAAGGGCTCGTTCGCAATAGGTTCGGGGATCTCCGGATCCTCGATCTCCACGTTGGCGTCTTCGGGGTTGATCGAGACCTGGAGTACGTCCTCGATGAAGGGGATGAAGCCGGGCATGCGGTAGCCCGAAATGGGATACCTGTCTCCGGTGACCACGACGGTCCTCGGATCGTCGAACTCGAACTGCGTGTCGGCATATCCCCACCGGTGGTCGAACCGGGGGCCTTCAGACAGGTCGTAGGAATCGTCGAGGCGCACGGCCCCGCCGCCCCGCGTTGCCACGCGGAAGACGACGATGACCG
>JASLMQ010000286.1 GCA_030746455.1 Candidatus Latescibacterota bacterium | reverse complement strand
GTCGTCAGAATAAAGCCCGTTCCCATGACCTTGTCAAGGGATTTCTTGGCGAAGACGGGCCGCCTGAATCACAGGCGTATGGGGCATTTTCAGCGAAGATGATGACCTGTTTCACGGGGAGGCGGACGTGCGCTGGATGACGTTGCTGGGTCTGGTGGTCTGGATGACGGGGTGCAGCCTGTTGGATCGTCAACAGGAGCCCCAGATCCTGGATGTACGCACCGATCAGGAGTCGTCGTCCTCCGTGGGGCGCAGCCACGAGGTTCGCGTCACGCTTGTCACCGACGATCCCGACAACGACGAGCTCGACTTCCTTTGGGTCGCCACCGGGGGTCAGTTCAAGCAGAGCGGACGGGATTCCCTGGTTGACCTCTTCCAGGACTCGGTCTCTGTCGTTTGGAGGGCCCCCAGCGCGGTGGGCACCTACGACCTGGAGGTGGAGGTCAGCGACGGAAAATCCAAGACCAAGGCAACGACGATGGTTCGGATCACGGTAACCCAGGGACCTCCGGTTGCCGACGCCGGCCTCGACCGCGACCTTGCCTTCTCCGACACCTTGCAGGTCGCGCTGGACGGGGCGGCGAGTCTCGACCCCGACGGCGACGCTCTGCGCTATATGTGGGAACAGATAGGCGGTCCGGGAGTTTCGCTTCAGCCCGGCGACAGCAGCGTGCCCAGCTTCCGGGCGATCGCCCCGGCAGACTACGTGTTCGTGCTCCAGGTGAGAGACGACAAGGCCGATACGACGGGGGCCATCACCAGTCCTCCCGATACCGTCCGGATCCGAGTGAACGACCGGGTGGGCTGGGGGACCTAGGACGCGCGTGGATCGCCGCGCAGGCGTCCGAACCTGCTCGCTTGTTCGGGGCCAACGCCCACGATAGTGCCGCGCCGGCCCCGGCCGTATCACGACTCCAATGGCGCAGACCGATCTGTGCCATTCATCTGCCCTGATTCCGCACACACGACGGAGGTGGTTTTGGCGAGGGTGTCCGTGAACTCCGCGTACCTGACGGGAGAGAAGGGCGCCCACCTGCTCGGGGCGATGCTGTTGATGGTCGGGGTCGCCCGGCTGATGGGGAAGGGGGGCTTCGCGGACTACGGCTTCGTGATCGCCCTGACGGCTCTCTTCGTGCCGGTGCTGGACTTCGGTCTCAACAACCGTGTCATCAAGGCCGTGGCCTCCCGTGGCGATCAGGCGAAGCGGGCCACCGCTGATGCGGTCGGCCTCAAGCTCGTCCTGGCACCCCCGGCGCTGGCAGTGATGGGTCTGGTAGGGTGGGCGGCGGGGAAGTCCTGGGAAATCCTGGCGGCGGTGCTACTCGTTGGCGGATCCACCGTGGCCATGAGCCTCGGGGATGCCGTGAGCTCCATCTTCAAGGGGCTCCAGCGGCCGATCTTCAGCGCGCTCCTCGTCGCGGGGCTCAATGTGCTCCTCCTCGGTACCGGGGTGGGCGCGATGGGGATGGGGCTCGGCCTCCTGGGCATCGGTGTCAGCTATCTTGTCTGCCGCAGCCTGTACTTCGTGCTGGCTATGGCCGTTGTGGGTTGGATCGATCCGGATCTCAGACCGCCTCTGAGACCCGGGATCCGTCGAGTTCAGTTCGCACAGGGGCTTCAGCATCTGCCCGCGCCGTACTATCTCGGCAACCTGCTGCACCTGGCCTACGTGGCCACCTACCTCTCGGTGGATGTGTCGGTGTCGGCGCCCTTCTTCATCGGTTACCGGCTGGCCGCGGCCCTCTTCATACTCGCGAGCGCCGGTCAGGAGGCCGTGCTCCCGGCCCTGACAGAGCGGTTCGGTCAGGTCTCGGGGCTCGGGAGGGCGCTCCTGCGGGCGTTCTGGGCGCAACTCGGGATCACACTGGGAGCGGTGGGCATCGTGCAGGTCGCGGCCCGTCCCGTCACGGTATGGATCTTCGGGGACGACTATCTCCCCGCTGTGGCGGCAGTCCGACTGTTGGCGTGGACGGCGCCCCCCCTGGTGCTCTCCGGTCTGGCTCACACGGCACTTCTGGCCATGGAACGACAGAGGGCCGCGTCCCTCGCGATGCTGGCTACTCTGGCTGGCGGAACGGTCACCGCGGCGCTGGCCGTCCAGATCGGCGGGGCGCAAGCCGGCGGCCTGGCCCCCGCTCTGGTCGGTCTGGTTTCGGCCGGCGTCCTGTGGACGGCCGTCTGGCGAACGGCCCGGCGGACCCCGGCTGTTTGATGTGAATCCCCGCCCTTGAGGCACTCAGATGGGACTAGACAGCTCCGTTTCGGGACAGCTTGTGGGCTCGCCCGCCCCCATAAGGTCGCGTCTGTCGTCCACGACGATCGTCCTGGTAGCCTTGGTGGTGGCCATGGCGGCTGCGGTCTGGTCCGGCATCCGGCTTGAATCGAACCCGGTCGATCGGGTTGCCAGGTGTCTGGCCGAGCTCCCTCTCGCGCTGCTCCTGGTTGACCTCTTGGTGCTCGCAATACTCCTGGCCAGACGGCGGTCATGCGAGATCCCCACGGCAGTAACGGCAATTCCGCCGGTCGTGGCGGGTGCCCACGTGGCGCTCTGGGTCCTTGCGCGTCACCTGGTATCTTTCGAGGTGTTCTACGGGCTCGAACCTACCGCGGAGATGTGGCGGCCCTATGCCGTTCGCGGCTGGATCGTCGCAGGTCTCGGCCTCGCGACCCTTCTCTCGGCCGGTACGGCAACCCTCCAGGTCTACCTCCTCCGGTGGTCCGTGCAATGGATTCCTCTTCCAGGTTCGAGGGCGAGCGGGGCGTGGGAAGCCGCCCTGGAGCCGGACGCAATGGCCGAGCAGGAACACGTCTACGAGGCCCAGGTGATCCTGCAGAGCCTAGGGTACGATGTGGAAGGGATCGACGGCGAGATGGACGAAGCCACCTCTTCCGCGCTTCGCCAGTTCCAGGAGGCCTCCGACCTGGAGGCCCGCGGAGAGCTCACGATGCTGAGCTTGATCGAGCTGAGGAATCGCTGGCGCTCCCAACAGGAGATGAAGCCCGGCCAGTCATCCAAGGCGGTGTTGGGTCACGTCGCGCGACGGATGTCGGAGTGGATCGGGGGACGCCGGCGGCTGGGTGCATAGGACCGGGTTGGGATCCCGATCACCTGCCCTTCATCTACAGATCGACACGACAGAGGCGGGAGGCACCAGCGTGCCTCCCGCCTCTGTCGTCTGGTTCCTCGTTCAGGGGGCCAGATGGACCACGTCGGACGGCACGTTGAGCCAGAACTCACCGTCGGAAAGGCCGACGTTGACCTGCCGCTTCAGAATCCTGATTTCGATCCGGTCCTGTCCCTGTCGAATCTCGATCCGACGGGGCAGCAGCGCACCACCCTCGTTCCGGTAGTCGCTCAGGTGTCGGGAGGAGAGGAGATCGCCCTCGGGCGTGGAGACCTCCTCCGACCAGAGCACGGCCGCCCTTCTGTCGAATCTGAGGCTGCGGTTCCAGATGGGTCCGCGGACCTCCAACACCAGGGTATCTCCCAGGGCCTCGTATCGGGTGATTCGAGGAAGGTCCAGCAGCGACAGGGCGGGAAGACCGAGGATGGCCCTGCGGGCCTCATAGTACTCAAGGTTGACGCCCGTCACACGGTGCAGGACCTCATCGGGAAGTCCTTGCAGGTACCGATTCTGTCTAGGGAGGTAGAGCTCGAGAGAGTCGTCGGAGGACAGGGCATGGAGCACACCGGTGCCCAGGGGGCCGGTCACGTCCATCTTGAGGCGGCCGGGAGATTTGTACCTCAGAAAGGCGAGTGCCCGTTCCCTGACGCCGTCGATCTTCAGGGAGATCCTCGCCCTGGCCTCCAGATCTCGGAGGCTGTCGGCACGCCCGCACACGGTCAGAAGCAGGTCAGCCGCCCTGGGAAGGGGACCCACGGCGGGGAGGTGGCGATGGGCCGCGCAGGCGGGCAAGAGTATCAGAACAGCGAGAAGAGCGAGTCCTCTCGGGCCGAGGGTGTGCCTCATTCCGCATCCGCCGGGTCGTCGGTTGACGGGTCGGCGGAGCCGTCCAGCTTGGAGCGAATGGCCCCGTCCTCGGGGTTGAGCTTGGCTGCCCGCTTCCAATGGCGCCGGGCCCCCTCCAGGTCCCCCAGCGCCTTGGCCACATCCCCCGCGTGATCATGGATCACCGCCAGGTTCTCCGCGAGATTCGCCCGCTGCCAGGCCCCCTCGGCCGCCTTGAACTCGGCCTCCTCGACCGCCAGGGCTCGCCCGAGATAGGTTCTGGCCTCCCGGTACTGGGCCTGCTGGTAGCGGATCCACCCCATGCTATCCAGGTAGGCCCCGTTCTCGGGCTGGGCCTTCAGCGCCCGTCCGACCAGGTTCTCGGCCTCGCCCAAACGTAGGCCCTTCTCGGCCAGCATATAGCCCAGGTAATTCAACGCCTCGTGGTTGTCGGGTTCCAGGGCGAGGAGTCGCTGGAAGATCTCCACAGAATCGTCGAACCGCCCGGTCCGTTCGTTGGTCAGGCCCAGGTTGAACAGCACGCGAGCGAACAGCCGGGGATTGTCTTCGGCCTCTCCGAGCAGTCCCTGGAAGAGCCTGCGAGCCCCCTCCCAGTCTTTGCCCATAACGTGGGTGCGCCCAAGCTCGAAGCGGTACATCATCCGAGCGGGATGGGCCTCCGACGCGTCCTCGTAGATGGTGCGGGCCTCGGACACGCGGCCCAGGCTCCTGTAGAGCCGGCCCAGCTCGAAGACAATCCTGGGATACTGAGCCGATTCCTTTGGGGCCTTCCGGTAGAGGTCTTCGAAGACCGAGGCGGCCCTGTCGGGCTGGTTCTCGGCGATGTAGGCGTGTCCGATGCCGACCCAATACTCGGCCTTGGGATCACAATCGAAGGCCTCGCGGAAGGCCCTCCTGGCCACCTTGGGACGTCCCGTGTTGAGATAAAGACGAGCCAGGGCCCCACGTGTGTCGTGCCGACGGGGATCGATCTGAACCAGATGGTCCAGAAGCCCCTCGGCGCGTTCGTAGAAGACAGAGCGATCGGCGTCGCTGGTCTTGGAGCCCCCCGCAACCGTGA
>JASLMQ010000285.1 GCA_030746455.1 Candidatus Latescibacterota bacterium | reverse complement strand
TTCCGCGCGAGCTCATTGGCCGCGTAAAGCGAGTCGTAGGCCTGCTGGGTTTCGGGAGCGACCTCGTGCGATTCGGGCAGCGAAACGCCGGCCTGGTCGGCCAGCTTGCGGACGGCCTCCACGAAGCTGATCCGCTCGAGCTCCATGAGGAACCGGAAGGCGTTGCCGCCGGCCCCGCAGGCGAAGCACTTGTAGATCTGCTTTTCCTGGGAGACGTTGAAGGAGGGACGACGGTCGTCGTGGAAGGGACAGAGGCCGAGGAAGTTCTTCCCCCGCTTGGTGAGGACGACGTACTCAGAGACCACGTCGACGATGTCCACCGAGTCCCTGACCTGATCGACGATGTGTTCGGGGATTAGAGGCATGGTCGTGGTTCGTGATTCGTGGATCGTGGATCGGGAAGATCACTATGATCGTCTGGAGGGCACCTTTTCATGTCAAGGACGGACTGCAGCTTGCTTGGCTCACCGAGCCCGTGGTATTGTACCGAGTCACGAACCACGAGTCACGAGCTCTCGGGCTCAACCCACTTGTTGTCTCGCTTGATCAACTCGATCAGCGCATCGACCGCGCCCTCCGTCGGGATGCTCCGCTCGACGATTTCCTTGCCGCGGTAGAGCGTGATCTGGCCCGGTCCGCTGCCCACGTACCCGTAGTCGGCATCGGCCATCTCGCCCGGACCGTTTACGATGCATCCCATCACCGCGATCTTGAGCCCCTTCAGGTGGTTCGTGCGACCGCGAATCCGGGCCGTCGTCCCCTGAAGCTCGAAAAGCGTCCGCCCGCAAGACGGGCACGAGATGTAGTCGGTCCTCGAGATGCGGGTCCGTGTGGCCTGCAGGATGCCGAATGCGAGCCGATTGAGGTCGTCCGGCGAGGCGTCCGGTGCCTCGATCCATATCCCGTCCCCCAGACCGTCGACGAGCAGGCCGCCCAGGTCGGTCGCACCGAAGAGGATCAGCTCGTCGTTCGTGACCCCGGAATACTCCCGCTTGAGAACGACGGGCACCGACGGCGCCTTCGACATTACCTCGAAGAGGGCCCTGCGCATCTCGGGCATCGCGTGGACGTTGTCCGACCTGAGGACCAGGACCGCAGTGTCGTCCATCTCCAGGGCGCGGAGGCGCTCTTCGGTGAGGTCGGGCAACGCGGCGAGCACGAAGTTGAGGCGCTCTGAGCGATCGTCGGCGTCAGGATATCTTTCGATTGGGAAGAGAGGGTAGGCGCTCGCCTTGTCGTCCAGTGCACGCCAGGACGCGGCGGGAAGGACGCGTGGGATCTGGCCGGACCTCGCCGGGGCCGAGTCTTCCTGGTGTATGTAATCGGGCGTGGCATCCAGGGTGGGAATCACCCGGGACGAGGCGATCACGACGGGTACGGCGTCGCCCCCGATCCCGCAGACCTCTCGGGTCGGACGCCTCCGGTAGCTATAGGGGTCCCCAGGGCTGCATTCCGCGGACGGGATCGGGTCGTGGCCCGGGCGAGACCGGTACCGCTCAACCAGGGCGACGCACACCGGGATCTCGGCTTCCGGCTCCTCGGTGAGTGAAACCCGGATCGTGTCGCCGAGGCCATCCTCGAGCAGCGTGCCGATCCCCACGGCGGACTTGATACGGCCGTCTTCTCCCTCGCCGGCCTCCGTCACGCCCAGGTGGAGCGGATAGTCCATGCCCTCGGCCGCCATGCGATTCACCAGGAGCCGATAGGCCTGAACCACCACCTGGGGATTGCTCGCCTTCATGGAGAAGACCAGGTCGTTGTAGCCAAGGTCCCGGCAGACCCTCGCGAACTCCAGGGCGGACTCCACCATTCCAAGGGGCGTGTCGCCGAACCGGCTCATGATCCGGTCCGACAGCGATCCGTGGTTGGTGCCGATCCGCATGGCCGTGCCGTACTCCTTGCAGATCCTGACCAGGGGAGTGAGGCGATCCCGGATGCGATCCAGCTCAGCGGCGTATTCCGCTTCGGAGTACTCCAGCACCTGGAACTTCTTCTTGTCGGCATAGTTGCCTGGGTTGATCCTGATCTTGTCGACGATCCGCGCGGCGATCTCGGCGGCCCGAGGGGTGTAGTGGATGTCCGCGATGAGAGGGCACTTGAACCCCCGCTTGTGGAGCTTCGTCTGGATGGCCTCCAGGTTCCGGGCCTCGTTCTGGCTGGGTGCCGTGATCCGGACGTAGTCGGCTCCCGCCTCGGCGATCCGGATCGTCTGCTCGACCGTGGCCCGAGTGTCCATGGTGTCGGTGGTGGTCATGGACTGGATGCGGATGGGATGGTCCGCACCCAGCGGCACGTCGCCGACGGCGACCTCGCGGGTTCGATACCGCGAATAGGCCGTCAGGTTTCTACAGTATGTCGTGGACGCGCGACTCGCGCCCCCGCTCAGTCCATCAGCCATGGTCTATGTACTCGCATCCACGTCGAGCTCAACGACGGTGGCGCCGCTTCCCCCTTCGTTCCAGTCCGCGAGGCGTTGCGACTTGACCCGAGCGTCGTGCTTGAGGTACTCACCGACTGCGCTCCGAAGCGCACCGGTACCCTTCCCGTGGATGATCGTCGCCCGCTCCATCCGGTTGAGATACAGCTCGTCCAGGTACTTGTCGACCGCCTCCAGGGCCTCCTCCGACGTATATCCCCGGAGATCCACCTCGGGCGACACGCTGCCGCGCCCCTCGAACTGTGCCGGCGCCGGGCCGGCCTCTGCCTCTGGAGCGGCCTCCCGTCGCTCGACGTCGCCGGGCTCGACCTCCACGCGGACGTTGCCGACCTCGACAACGGCACGGTCGGAGCCTTCGCGGACGGACACCACCACCCCCTCCTTCTCGAAGCTGCGCAGCCAGACCCGGTCACCCACCCGGGGAGCAGGCCCCACCGTTTCGACCTCTGGCTCGGCCAGGGCCTCCCGGGTCTCCTCTCTGGCCTTGCGGAGCCCGGCGTGCGCCTGCCGGATCGATTGCCGGTCGGCGCCTTGCTGGCGGATTTCCCGCACGGTCCGCTCGACGAGGGTGTTCGCGCCGTCGAGGATCCGCTGGGCCTCTTCCCGGGCGGCCCGTTTGAGCTCGCGCTCCCGCTTCTCCACATCCTCAAGACGAGCCTCGTAGTCCGCCCTCAGCCGCTCGGCCTCGCGGCTGTCCGCCTCGGCACGCTCGAGCTCCTCGCGGTAGGCCTGGTAGGTGGTGTCCAGCTCCGCGATGAAGGATTCGACACGGCCCACGTCGCTCCCGGCGATCCCCATGGCGTCGTCCACGATCTCGGCCGGCATTTCGAGCCGTCGGGCGATCTCGAAGGCGTAGCTGCTGCCGGGGATCTTCTGACGGAGCTGGAAGGTCGGCCGCAGGGTCTCGGAGTCGAAGGCCATGGATCCGTTCTGGATGCCGGCGGTGCTGTGCGCGAAGGCCTTCAGCGCGCCGTGGTGGGTGGTGGCGATCGTGCGGCACCCGCGTTCGGTCAGCTCCTTCAGAAGGGCCATCGCGAGGGCCGAGCCCTGGTCCGGATCGGTGCTGGCCCCCACTTCGTCGAGAAGCGCGAGCGAGCGGCCGTCGGCGGACCGGCAGATCGTGACCAGGTTGGCCATGTGGGACGAGAAGGTGCTCAAGTCATCCTCGATGGACTGAGCGTCACCGATGTCGGCGAAGATGCCCGTGTAGATGGGAAGCTCGCACTTGGGACCCGCCGGGACCGGGAGACCGGCCTGGGCCATCAAGCACAGAAGACCGGCGGTCTTGAGCGCCACGGTCTTCCCACCGGCGTTGGGGCCCGTGAGGACCAGGGTCCAGAAGTCCTCGCCGCCCAGCGCCAGATCCAGGGGCACCAGCTCGTTGGCCCGGTCCTCCTTCCTGAGGCGGTATTCCAGCAGCGGGTGCCGCGCCTTCCTCAAGACGAGCCTTCCCTCGGAGTTGAACAGGGGTTCGCTGCAGTCCAGATGGCGGGAAAACGCCGCCTTGGCGTAGATCGCGTCGAAGCGTCCCAGGATCACCAGGTTCGCCCGGAGCTCTCCCTCCTCTCTTGCGACGGCCTCGGTGAGCTGGCGGAGGATGCGCTTGACCTCCCGCTCCTCGGCGAGCTCTAGCTCCCGAAGTCGGTTGTTGAGGTTGACGGTCGCCATCGGCTCCACGAACAGCGTGGCCCCGCTGGCCGACTGGTCGTGCACGATGCCTTCCAGTCGGTGCCGCTGGTTCTCGCGTATGGGGATGACGAACCGGCCTCCCCTGAGGGTGATCAGGCGGTCCTGTACGACCGTATCCGGAAGCTTGTCCAGCACGGACTCAACCTGCCTGCGGATGGCGGAGCGGGTGTTCTCCATCTCCCGCCGTATCCGACGCAGCTCGGGACTCGCGGAGTCCTTCACGGTCTCTGTGGCCGGATCGAGTGCCCTCTGGAAAGTCTCCTCCAGATCGGCATGCTCGGTGAGATCGGCCCCGATTTCCCAGAGCTGCGGGTATTTGGATCGACGGTTGGCCAGGTACGACAAGAGGCGGCGGGACGCGGCGACGATGTCGACAATCTCGAGGAGCTCGGGCACCGAGAGGATGGATCCGGGAACCGTGCACGTTCTCAAGGTAAGCCGAACATCGGGGATGCGGCGGAGCGAAAGGGGGTCGTCGAAGGCGATGAGCTCCATCGTCTCCAGGACAGGGCGAAGCCGGGCCTGGATCGCCTCGATGTCATCGGTCGGCGCGAGGGCCTCGATC
Organism: Candidatus Latescibacterota bacterium; assembly: GCA_030746455.1. Next base: position 1,908 of record JASLMQ010000285.1, on the reverse strand, counting down.
TCCTCGAGCCCGAGGCGGGAGACGGTGCGTTCTGTGAGGAGTGCCCGGATCTTGTCGAACTCCAGGGTCCCGATGGTCTCGCGTGCGCATTCCATAGGGTTGGCACAGGGCAAGGGGGCCGGTGGCCCGTCTTCACGAAGAAAGTGGAACTCGCAACGATATGTGGAGGGGGAGGTCTAGGTAGAGGCCCGGAAGTGTCTTGAGCTCCAGGTGGAGGCACGGACCCCTTTGAGTAGGTCCCGAATGCCGGAAGAAGGGAAGGATAGCTGTCAGCGATCAGCACTCAGCCGAACCGCCGCGCGGCGCGCCATCGCGCGCAGGTATGGAAGTCACCTTCTGGCGCGCCCATTGATCCGGTTCAGCTGACAGCTGAAGGCTGATGGCTGGAAGCTGCCTCCCTACTCCAGACCCTCCACCAGAACCGAAGCTTGTGCCTACTCAGTCCGACTCGAGGCGTTCTCGCGTGTCCCGGATCAGGCTGTCCAGCTTGGCCTTGGCAGCATCCGCCCTCCCAGAGACCTCGTCGACGAGGGCCGGATGAGCTCCCTCCGGCCTGTCGGGCACCCACTGATCGTAGAGGTCGGCCGCGCGGGGCGCGATCGACCTCACCGCGTCCATCAACACCAGCGCCGCCTGTTGAACCGGCGGCCCGAGCGTGGAGCTGTCGATGGACTCGGGGAGATGACTGTGCAGGGGATGGGCCCGGACCAGGATCGTGAGCAGGCCCAGGACCAGGACGCCCTGTGCCAGTCCTGCTGCCGCGCCAACGGCTGCATCCACCAGACCAAGGGGAGAGAGATGGAGCACGCCCCGCACGATCCGCCCCCCGATCGCGCAGGCCGCCAGAACGAGAAGGAAGACTGCGAGGAATCCCAGCAGCGATGCGGCGGTGTGGCCGTCGGGGGCCCCTCCGACGAACCAGGCCGCGGCGTCTCGTCCGTAGACGAGGGCCAGCCCGTAGGCCAGGAAGAGCCCCAGGAGGCCGATTGCACTTTTGACAAGCCCGATGCGCCAGCCCCTCAAGGTGGACCAGAGGAGACCCAGCCCAAGTACGATATCAACGAGGTTCATGCCTTGGCCTCAGGGCGTCTCTTGTATTCGGTAGCCAGATGGCGGAGGGGACACCTGAAAAACGATAGCCGCACCGGTTGGAGCGCGAGTGCGGCTATCGTTCTGAGCCCCCAGAAGAGGAGTATGGTCTGCCGGCGGCCTAGTACGGATTGAACTTGGCCTCCAGTTTGTCCCTCTTCCTCTTGGCGGCGGCGACTCTGCGCTTGCGCCGCTCGCTCGGCTTCTCAAAGTGCTGGTGCTTCTTCATTTCGGTCATGATGCCGGCCGTTTCGCAGGTCTTTTTGAACCGTCTCAAGGCCTTTTCAAATGGCTCGTCTTCTCTGACCAGAACCCCAGCCATACGGTTCTTGTCCCCCCCTTCACACTGATCTATCCTGCAAAGAGGCGCAAAACATTGAGATCCAAAGCCTTAGTCGCCAACTCCTGCGCTGTCTCGGCTGATGGTGACCTATGTAACATATTGTTTATAAAAATCTTATGCCAAGGGCAGGTGCCTGGACTCGGGTGTGTGGGCTGGTATCCGGGCCTGGTACTACATGGGCACGTAAATATATTAAGATGAATGATATTTCGCAAACGGTTTTTCCGGCGTTGACCCGAAGGTCGGAAAGGCCGTATAATCAGAAAGGTGGGGCCTGGCCGGGGCCATCGTGCTGCCCCGAAATGATGCACGCGGCCGGTCCGGGCCGCATATCCTGGGTTCGATCTGGCTCCATACTGCCAGGCGCGCTGTGGGGAGAGCCAACCGGAACGGATTAGAAAGGCTTGATGTTCGGAGGGATCAGGAATAAGCTCATCTTATCGGTTGTGCTGGGGGCGCTGGTCTTCCTGGCCCTG
>JASLMQ010000284.1 GCA_030746455.1 Candidatus Latescibacterota bacterium | reverse complement strand
CTATGTGATCCTGCCGGACAGCCCGCAGGAGCGAGTCTTCACGGCGGACCTGGGTGCGGTGCTCGCCGGGAGGTGGGATCGAGACCAGGTCGTCGACGCGAGCGATCCCATGCTCCCGAGACAGATCCGCCGGGTCACCTTCTCAAGCAGGGTACCCCTGAAAACCTACGGTGAGAAGACGCTTCAGGTGCTCACCTCCGCCCGACCCGATATCCACGGTTCTCAAGATATCCCGGAGACCGATCGGGTCCGCATGCAGCAGCACCGGATCGACTACCCGACGTGCTCTCTACTGCAGGATTGCGAGCTTCGTGTCCGATTCAAGCAGGACGCCGTCCTGCCTTACAAGTGGCAGATGGTGTCCTCGCACGTGCAGTGCGAATGGAACTAGGCCGGTTTGCAGTATCCGATCGATCCCGATACCACAAAGGCCAGGAAAGGAGGCACTACGATGAAACTCGCAGCCCTCACAGCCATACCGACCCTCGCGCTCCTCATCGGATGCGCGGGTCCCCGGGCCTTCACCAAGGGAACCTACGAAGACCCCAAGACTATCGCCCTGCTGGATGACCGTTTCAGCGAGAACGACATGCAACTCATCGCCAAGAAGATGGTCGCGTCCCTGCTCGAATCGGGTGCCCTCACCGGTGACGGCGCTCCTCCGGTGGTGTTGGTGGGCAAGATGCGCAACCGGACGACAGAGCACATCGACATGGTCGCGCTTTCCGAGAAGGTTCGCACCACACTCATCCAGAGCGGCCGGTTCCGGTTCGTCGACGGGGCGAACCGACGCGACATCGCGGAGGAGTACGAGTATCACCAGTCGGGATACGTCGATCCCCAACAGGCCAAGACGCCCGGGCACCAGTCGGGTCCCGACTACCTCCTCTCCGGCACCCTCACCTCCAACGTCCAGCAGGTCGGAAAAGACAAGCTGGTCTACTACAAGGCGAACTTTCAGTTCACCGATCTCCTCACCTCGGAGATCGTCTGGACCGACGAGAAGGAGATCCGAAAGGCCTACAAGAAGCGTACCATCGGACTGTAGGTGCGACATGCTCCGGCCAGGGACCAGAGGAGCCTTGGTACACACAGTTCGGAGGTAGTACGGAGCTGCGGTAACCCGGGACTCCCAGAGGGCTTCGAGCAGGCGACAGTGCCCCTATCCTCGACCTACGCAGCCATAGCCGGGGCCATCCCCAGTGAAGCGAAGCCAGACCGATAGCAACCCACACGCACCACAAGGAGATCAGGAGATGAAGACCACCATTGCCACAGCACTTGCGGCGCTCTGTCTGTGCGCATTAGCCCTCCCCGTGTCGGCCCAGGAGACCGGACGCACCGACGGGCCGGAAGAGAGCGAGTACACCACGGGCGGATACCCCTTTGGTGGCCCCGCTGGGAAGCTCTACATCAGCCCGTCATTCGGCACGGGCGTGTTCGATGTCGGCGGCCTCGGCAGCCAGTCGGGCCTGCTCTACGGCATCGATTTCGGCTACGAAATGGACAGCTGGATCGGATTGCAGGGCGGGTATTCCTATCTCGCCGATCGGAAGATGTCCATATTCGGGCTCGGCTCTCGTCTCTCGTACACCGCAGAGCCTTTCGTCTACTACACCACGGTGACCGCGGGGCTCTACGCGCCGGAGGGGGGCAGCAGGCGTTTCGGACTCGCGCCGGGAGCCGGCATCGAGATCGCCTTCCATGAGCGGTTTCGCGTCGGACTCGACTACAAGCACGACTTCATCTTCGAAGAGACAGAAACGCAGCATCTCGACCGGATCTACGCCGGCCTTCGCTTCTATTTCTGATGCAAACATTGGCATTTGGAGTCAGGAAATCAAGCGGTTTCTCAAACACCTGGAACTATTGCGCCCACACTGAAAAATCCCGCGCAGAGTCGCCTCTCTGCGCGGGATTTCGTGTGGCTATCCGAAGCTGCCCTACAGCGTCTTGGTCTCCGTCTTCTCAACATCCGTCATGTGAAGTACCTCATCGGCCTTCAGAATCGGATCCGTGAGCAGTATCGCGCGTCTCTTTCCAGAGAGGCCGGGCCGTCCCAGAAACTTGGGGCGGTTGCCCACGAAGACCACAGCATCCTTCTTCGTCTCCGTGTCCAATTTCAGGATGTCGCCTTCCTGCAGGTTCAAAACCTCGCCCATACTCACCTGAGCCTTGCCGAGCATGACCTTCACAGGCGCGAACACCCGATCGAGCTGGATGAGCCGCTCCTCGCGCGTGCTGTCCCTGCGTCCCTTCTCCCGGCTGGCCCACGTCTGCACGTT
>JASLMQ010000283.1 GCA_030746455.1 Candidatus Latescibacterota bacterium | reverse complement strand
CGGACCTGGGATCGGGCTTCCACATCTCGATGAGAGACCTGGAGATCCGAGGCGCGGGGAACCTGCTGGGGGAGCAGCAGCACGGCCACATCGTGGCGGTCGGGTTCGATCTGTATTGCCGCCTGCTCGAAGAGGCCGTTCAGCAGATCAAGGGGGAGGAGACCGAGGGCGTGGCCGACCCGGACGTCCAGATCTCGGCTTCGGCCTATATACCGGAGGACTATGTCACCGACGCCGACCTGAAGATGCAGTTTTACCAGCGACTTGGAGAGGCACGCCAGACCGTTGAGATACTGGCCATCGAGGAGGAGCTCGAGGACCGGTTCGGAGCCCTGCCCAACCCCGCATCGGCGCTGGTGGACGCGATTCAGGTCAAGATCCTGGCCCGGCAGTTCGGGCTTGCGTCGCTTCGGGTAGGCACCTCGGTCGTGATGGTGTTTCCGCCGGACCGGATGCTGAGCCGAGAGAAGGTCGAGGACATGGTCGGACGGTCCCCGCTGCCTCTGCAGTTCTTCCTTGGCGACGAGGCACGGATCGAGGCCGAACTGGAGGGGAAAGGGCCGCGCGAGCGGCTGGCTTCGGCGAAAAAGGTGTTGCAGAGCATGGTTTGATCGCGTATATTGCGCGTTGGACGGAACCTTTTGATCTTCCGGTAGTTATACGGATTACGGAAGGCAAAAAGCGAGTTCTACGTTCCCAGTTCCAGGGGGAAAGGACGTTGTTCCAGTGTCGCGAGACCGGGTAGGCAGAACCCGCGTCCAGTTGGTGGCGTGCCTGTTCATTCTGGCCGTAGTCCCAGCCTGCAAGGGGACCCCCGATGGGGTGGTTGTGGCCACGGCGGGCAAGGTATCGCTGACGTTGGAGCAAGTGGAGTCACGCATCCCGGCCCACGTTGCGGAAACGGTCACGGCCCGAGACAAGCAGCGGTTGGTGGAGGGCTGGCTGGAGAAGGAGCTCCTCTACCAGGAGGCCCTGCGGCAGGAGCTGGAGCTGGACCCCAGAGTGGCGGCTCGCGTTGAGAGCGCGAAGCGGGAACTGCTTGTGGCCGAGCTACTTGAGAGGGAATATCTGCGCGATTCGGATGTCTCGGATGAAGAGATCCGGGCCTACTACGAAACCCACCTGGACGAATTCACGCGGGATCAGCCAGAGTTCCGGGCGCGTCACATCCTGGTGGGGACGAGAAGCGAGCTGGACCAGGCAAGGGCTAGGCTGAGGAAGGGCGAGATGTTCGACCAGGTGGCTCGGGATCTGTCGGTGGACGAATCGGGGGCCGCAGGAGGCGATCTGGGATATTTCACCGAAGACATGGTCGACTTCGGGTTCTGGGCGACATGTGACAAGGCCAAGAAGGGCCGAAGGGTCACGACGGTCACCCGTTTGGGGCACCACATCGTTGAGGTGCTAAGCCGTCGGGAGGTGGGGTCGACGAAGGAGTTGCTGGAGGTGTGGGACGAGGTCCAGCAGCGTATCCTCAGCCAGAGGCGCCTGGTCCAACGCCGGGAGCTGTTGGACGAACTCAAGAAGCGGATTCCGTGGTCGATCCGGGCGGAGGCCATCGAGGAATCGGAAGGAGAAGAACTGGAATGACCAGATTCACCGCGGGAGCTTGTCTGTCGATTCTTCTGCTTGCACTGGTGTTATTCGTCGCCCACGGCCCGGCCGGCGCAGAGCCCCAGATGGCGGATCGGATCGTGGCCGTTGTCGACGACCAGATCGTTCTGCAGTCGGAGGTGATCAACAACCTGCGCGTGGTCGCGATGCAGCAGGGGGAGAACCTGAAGAGCATTCTCAGCGACCGAACTCGGGCGCAGGAGAAGATCGACGCCATCCTGAGGGGTATGGTGGACGAGAAGCTGATGATCGCAAAGGCGGAGGAAGACACGATCGAAGTCGATGAAGAGCGGGTGGAGGAGGCGGTGCGTGAGGAGTTGAGGCAGATAAAGGCCCAGTATGGGGATGAGGCGTTCGCCGAGCAGCTGCTTCGGGAGAACCTCCACGAACGGGACATTCGGGATCAGCTCCGCCAGAAATACAGAAAGGAATCCCTGAAGGGGCAGATGTATCAGATGCTGGTCCAGGACGTGGAGGTGAGCTACCGGGATGTGGAGAACTTCCGTGAGTCCAGCCGCAAGGAGCTTCCCTCCCTCGTGGGCGTCAGCCACATCCTGATCGAGCCCGAGCGCTCGACGGACCGGCGGACGGAGGGCCTGGCCCTGGCCGAGGCCGTGCTGACCCGGCTGCGCAACGGGGAGGACTTCGCGCAACTGGCGCGGGACTTCTCCGACGACGACAGAACCGCTCCCGCGGGTGGCGACCTGGGCTTTTTCACCAAGGGCCAGATGGTTCCGGCCTTCGAAGAGGCGGCCTTTTCGCTGGCACCCGGAGAGGTGAGCGAGCCGGTGGAGACGGAGTTCGGCTTCCATCTCTTCAAGGCGGAAGAGGTGCGGGAGTCCGAGGTCCACGTGCGCCACATCCTGTTTTCCCTCGATTCGGCGGCCGCGCATCGCACGGCCATGGAGCTCCACAAGCAGATCCAGGAGGGGGCCGATTTCGCCGATCTGGCCCGCGAGCACTCGGCCGATCCGGGCAGCGCCGAAGGCGGCGGGAACCTGGGCGTCTACTCCCTGGATACCCTTCCGCCGGCCTTCGCTGAGGCCATCCGAACCATGAAGCTGGGAGATGTGAGCCTTCCGCTCCGAACCGAGTTCGGGTGGCACCTGGTGAAGCTCAACGACGATCGGGACACGCTGGAAGAGATCCTTCAGCAGGATAGGGTCCGGAAACGGTTCAGGGAGGCACTGGAGGAGATGCGGGAGAAGCTCTACGTGGAGGTCCATCGGATTGTGCTCTAGGCTTGAGGCGCGAAGACCCGGTCACCACGGAAGACACTAAAGGCACGAAAACTGCGGCATTCAGGATGGGGGTAGGCCCAGGCATCGGGTGACGGAGAGAGACGTTTGGGAGCAAGTCCTGGGCGCCAGGTGGAACCGGATTCGATATGAGGCTGGATGTCTTTCTCAAGCAGTGTTGCCTGATCAAGCGGCGCTCTGAGGCGAAGCGGGCGTGCGACAACGGCATCGTCACCGTGGATGGCCAGCCCGCCAAGGCGAGCCGTGTGGTGCAGCCCGGCCAGCGCGTGCTGATCGGGTTTCTCGACCGTTATCTTGAGATCGAGATCCTCGGACTCCCCGAGGGGAATGTATCGAAGGCGTCCGCTCACGACTACTTCGACGTGATTCGAGACGAGGCACGGGAAATCACGGATTTCTGAGCAACCGCCGGGACGCGGCAGGCTTCCCTGTCGTGGCTCGAGGACCGTCGTTTTCCGTGCAACGGGTCCTGACGGCCAGCCCGCTGCGGCTGGCCGTTCTTCATGACTCTGGCGCAGGCCCATCAGCAGGTGGCTCGAGAACGGGCGATGGCGACGGACAAGCCCACCTCCAGAGAGGTGGACCCCTACAGCAAGCTGGCCTCCATCTACGACCATGTGATGCGCCACGTGGACTATGTCCACTGGACGGACTATGTGGAATCCCTGGCCGTTCGGCACGGGGCGAAGCCGCTGCGGGTCCTTGACCTGGCCTGCGGCACGGGCACGTTGGCGCTGGAGCTGGGCAGGCGCGGCTATGACGTGTCGGGGGCCGACGGCAGCGCGGCGATGCTCGAGGTGGCCCAAGAGAAGGCCGCGGCGGCCGGTGTCGACATCGCCTACCACCACCGGGATCTGCTCTGGCTGCGGGATCTCCCGCAGTTCGAGTGGGTGCTCTGTCTCTACGACAGCGTGAACTACCTGATGTCGCTCGACGACGTCTCGCGGGCGTTGGTGGAGATGCAGAGCGTGGTGGAGCCGGGCGGCCTTCTGGTCTTCGACGTGTGCACCGAGTCCAATTCCCTGAGGTACTTTCGTGACATGACCGATCGCGACCAGGGGAAGGGATTCTCATACGTTCGTCGCAGCACCTACCACGAAGGGATCCAGTACAACCGGTTCGACATCCAGTTCGAGGTCCCCAGAGAGGATGTCTGCGAGGTCCACAAACAGCGGATTTATCCACTCTCGGAGATCGAGATCGCTCTGGCGTCCTGCCCTTTCACCGTGGAGGGGCGCTACGACGGCTTCGGGTTCAATGCTCCTGGTGAGCGATCGGATCGGGTGCACTTCGTACTTCGGAGATAGGAGCTGAACCCAAAGCAACAAGACGGAACCACCGATGAATCCCGGCCATGGTCTACTACCTACCGTGGTGACAGCCCACGAACCGGCCGGGACAGGCACCGATAAACACTGATAGGGACGGGTCAGAGCCCACCGATCGCCGGCCAGGACGAGGCCTGCGCACGGGCGGGCGACGGCCGACAGAGCAGAGGAGTCACCTCGCCCCTGGTGAGATTGGGGTCCGGGGTGGGTCCACCACCCGTCAGCCCTGCGTGAATGCCGTTTCGGCCTGGATTCCTTGGGCCTTCGTGTTTCTCCATCGGTGTCTATCCGTGTTCTTCCGTGGTAAGGTTCTGACCTCTTGAGGATGTACCTGTGATCGAATTCCG
>JASLMQ010000282.1 GCA_030746455.1 Candidatus Latescibacterota bacterium | reverse complement strand
GTCCCCACGCGCTCGGATGCTCCCGGATCATCGACACGGCCCACTTCGCATACGCCCATCCCCGCCCGCAGTGATCCAGGTGGAGACCCATGTTCGGGTAGCGCTCCGCCAGGTTGCGCACGACCCGCGATCCCACCGCGTCACCCTTCGTGTCGAGCACGAGGTAGAGGTTGTGGTCGCTCGCGAACCGGAACCACGTGTCGAACAACGGGTCGTCGTACTCGATCGACTGGCATGGCGTGAACGTCTTCAGGCCGGGGAACCCGAGCTCGACGTGGTACTTACGGATGACCTCCTCGATCCTGTCCTCATCGTCGTAGTCCGGGTTGACCGTGGCCAGGCCCAAGAATTCGTCCGGGTACCGAGCAACCGCCTTCGCCACGGTCTCGTTCCCCAGGTCGGTATCCATACTCAGAGGCCCGGCCCAGGACATGATCGCAGTCTTGTCCACGCCGGCACGACGCGCCAGCTCGATCATCCCGTCGGCATCCCCCCTCAGCGACACCCGTTCGTTCCCGAGTACAGCGCCTCCGTCGTGGAGCATATGGCAGTGGGCATCAAGCGCCATGCAGGGCACAGGCTGGCTTGAGCGAACCGCGGCGGCGATCGAATCGTGCCACTCCCCCGGCTCGGGCACCGCGGTGGGTCCGCGCCCCGCAAGGAGCCGCCTCAGGTTCTCGCCCGCGATCAGGCTGGCCTGAGACGCGTCGAGCAGCGTGAAGTCAAGGAACCCCCGGGCGGCACCCGGCGCCTTCTCGGGGAGCCCGGTCCCGAACAGGCATCGCTCGGCTCCGAAACGCTCGGCGAAACACTCCACGGCCCGATTGGCCTGGAACCCGCTGAACTCCATATGCAGATTGGGGAAGGAATCCATCAACGTCACGACGTGCTTCCAGCGGCTCCAGACCGCACCGACAAGCAGCGTGTTGTTCTCCCGGAAGATATCCAGGATCCCTTCCATCTGCACAAGGGAGGCGCCGTACTCGGACGCGGGCAACACGCACAGCGTGCCTCGCTCGAGCAGCGCGTCCCTGAGCTCCCCCCAGATGCCTTCCTTCACGGGCACGCCGTAGTGCTCCGGTTCGATCCGGACCGCCCGGACGTCGTGCTTCTCCATCAAGTCAACGAACGCCTTCACCGAAGGAAACTCGCCGCTGATCGACGGAAGCGCGATCCAGCACGGGAACAGCCGATCTCGATGTCCCTCGATCTCTGCCACCAGCCTTGTGTTCGCCAGCATCGAATCGAACGCATCGGCCAGCCGATGATACACCAACGCGCCCCCGATCCCCGCGAGATCGAGATCCTCTAGAAGATGGTCCCGGGACCACCGGGCCTCGCGCGGCTTCCGCAGGTACCGACCGAATGAGGCATTGCAGTCGAAGAACAGGTGCTCAGCCACGTCTTCACCCTCCCTAAGAATCTTCGGCGAATCGCAGTGCCGCATCCACCAATTTCTGCCCTGCCTCCCACGTCATCGGTGCCGGCAGATCCGAGTTGAACATGAACGCCGAATCCACCTCATAGCCGCCCCGCTCGTAGCCCACCCTGGATGGGAAGTATCCCGCATGGGCGTTGGCCTGGTTCACGATCACGAGTCTGCCGCCGGGCCATCTGTCTCGGAGCTCGAGTCCCCACGTACCGAACATCTGTCCGGGGAAACAGATCACGTAGAGGTCGCCGATCTGGAATCCCTGGAACTCCACGTCGATCTCCGTCTGCGCGGGGTCACCGGCCTCTCGCATTCGGATCTGGTCCTGCGCCCACGCCGCCCCGTAGCCAGGCCCCCCGGAGTCCTTTGCCTTCTCTTTGAGGGAATCCAGATCAGGTGCATCGGCCAGCGGAACCGCGATCAACTCGGAGTGCGCACGTAGGCCCGACAGATCGTCGAACGACATTCCCTCTGCCGCAGCAGCCGCTGCACGTGCGATCCCGCTCCCCATCCGATCCACCTCGGCGAACGTCGTCTCGGGACGATGGGGGCCCACGTCGCCATGGCACCCGATGAAGAACGCGGACTCTGCGCCCCATTCACTCTCCAGGGCGTCGCAGATCACGCCGGTGTAGTCGGTCGACCACTTGAGGTTCGCCCCCGTCAGATTCGTGGGATGGCAACCGTAGCTCATCCACGTGGCTACCGATGCGCCGTTGTCATCGACGAAACGGATCAGGTCCAGCGTGGAGTCGATCGGCTGGTCCGCGTTGCGTCGGTTGAAGTGGAACTCGGTCACCTGTGTCTGCGCCGAGCCCATGCGCACGGGCACCAACATCTCCGACGCCTTCGAGGCGGCTTCGACGATTCCCTCCGACAGCTGCGTCATGTAGCCGGGGTCCGGAGACACGTCCCGAAACTTGGTCGTCACAGGCCCGGCGTGGGTGTGCGTGGTCGCAATCAGAATGTGGCTCGCCGGTATCCCGGTCTCGGCCCGTACCGACTCGCGGATCCCGTTCGTCGACTCCTGGTTGATGCCCACGACGTCCACGACCACCAATGCGGCCCTCACGTTGCCCTCCGCACACACAGAGGCCCGGGCCCAGAGCGGCAGGTGGGTGCCGTCCGCAGGTTCCTCCCGCCCGCCATAGCCGGCCATCCACAGGCCCGTCGGTGGTGTCACGTCGCACTTCGCCGCTCCCAGCCTCAGTCTCTCCTCTCCCATAGCCCAGCCTCTCCTGTCTGGCAATTCAGCTACTCTTTCATCCATTCGTACAGTCTATAGTGCTCGCCGTCCATACCAAGGCGCTCGTAGACCTTACTGGCACTCTCATTCGTCTTGTCCACGTAGAGCCTGAGTCCCTTGAGTTCAGGCGAACGCTCCACTCGTGCCCTGAGCGACTCGTAGAGCTGGGTGAAGATCCCCTGGCCGCGCATCTCGGGCACCACATACAGCGAGTGGATCCACAGCACGGTGCCGTTGCGCCAGTCGCTCCACTCCGGCACGGTGAGCAACCCTCCAACAGAACGCCCACTCACCTCCGCAATCCAGTATTTCCCCTTCGTGAGATCGTCCAACACCGCCTGCACGCCCTTCACCACCGTCTCGCGATCCAGCTCCAGGCCCTCCGTCTCTCGAGCCATTAGGATCTGGAACTCCACAATGGCGTCGAGGTCGCCCTGTCGTCCGCCCCGGATCATCACCCCGCCTTCACCATCGCAGTTCGTACTCACGTCATTCGCCCCAGCATCTCGTGCGTCACCACGTTCTCTGGCATCTGGCCTTTGAAGTAGCGCTCCAGATCGTCTACGATGCTCCGGCTGTGCCGACGCAGGGTGTCGTCCGTGTATCCGCCCCCGTGTGGCGTTAGGATCACGTTGTCCAGATCACGGAGCGGGTGGTCTTCCGCCAACGGCTCCTTCCAGAACACGTTCAGGGCAGCGCGGAGGCGTCCGCTCCTCAGCTCCGCGAGCAGCGCCACCTCGTCCACCACGGCCGCGCGTGCCGTGTTGACCAGGAGTGCGCCGTCGGGCATTAGCGCGAGCTCCTCCGCGCCCAGCATGCCCTCGGTCTCCGGTGTCCATCCAGCGTGCAGGGAGAGGACCTTCGAATGCCTGAGCACATCTTGCAGGCCGTTCGGGTGGCCACCCGAAGCGATGATCTCGTCGTCAGACACGTAGGGATCGTAGATTCGAAGCTCATTCTGATAGGGCCGGAGCAGCTCGGCCACCCGACGGGCGATCATGCCGAGCCCGATCATCCCCACCGATCGTCCCGTCAGATCCCGTGGGTCTCGTGCCCGGCCCCACCCCTCCGACTTCAGCACGTCCACCATGTGCGGGATGTCGCGCAGCCCGCACAGCATCATCGCCACCGTGAACTCCGCCACCGCGTTCGACATCGCCCAGCCGGTATTTATGAGGAGGATGCCCCGGTCCAGCAGGGCCTCCGGCTCCACCATCTTCACGCCGCCGCCCACCACCCCCACGACCTTGAGCCCCTCGGCCGCCCCGATGATCTCGTGGGTGAGCCCACCCCCTCCCCGGCCCATGATGGCGGCGTCGGAATCCCGGCACGCGTCGAGCTTCTCCTCATCGGTCGGGCGCTGGTCGCTCATGTGCTCCACCACATCGGCGAAGGTGCGAAGCCGCTTCCGGTCTTCAGGAAGCAGGTTCGGGTCGTTCGGGGGCAGTGACACATAAATCTTCGGCATGGCGATCGGTCCTGGGTGTCGAGTTCAAGCCTAGGTTAGCCCTTGACAGCGAGAAGCGGCTTTTATACCTTTATGGCCGCGTCACACCAGAGCGAGCAATAGGTTGTTAATGGGAGTCTTAGCCACCCTAGCTCAGATGGTAGAGCAACGCATTCGTAATGCGTAGGTCGGCGGTTCGATCCCGCTGGGTGGCTCCAGTAAGAAAGGGCTTGTGTCCATAGGACACAAGCCCTTTTCTGGTTCTCCAACGCCAGCATCTTCGCGCTCGGTTCCTCTATTTCTTGTTGCCCTGCCAGGACGCCCAGTCCTTCAGGAACATCTCCAGTCCGATATCGGTCATGGGATGGACCAGGAGCTTCTTGAGCACGTCCGGCGGCATCGTGGCCACATCGGCCCCCGCCTCGGCCGACTCCAGCACGTGCACAGGGCTTCGCAGGCTTGCGGCCAGGATCTCGGTCTCGAATCCGTAGTTGTCATAGATCGTGCGGATCGATCGCACCAGATCCATGCCGATGTGCTGCGCGTCATCCAGGCGTCCGACAAATGGGCTGATGTAGTCGCCTCCCGCCTTGGCCGCCATCAGCGCCTGGATCGGCGAGAAGCACAGGGTCACGTTGGTCCTGATCCCCTCTTCGTGGCATGCCTTGATCGCCTTGAGGCCGTCCAGAATGATCGGGACCTTCACGACCACCTGCTCGTGGATACCCGAGACCCGGCGCGCCTCCTCGACCATCTCCTCCCACTGCGTG
>JASLMQ010000281.1 GCA_030746455.1 Candidatus Latescibacterota bacterium | reverse complement strand
TGATCTGCCCCAAAGGGGAACCGGAGCCCAGCATCCGCTCGAGCTGATCCAGCCCGGATGCCGCCCCCTCGGGACAGCTCCCCCCCACCATCAGCACGTTGTGACCCTGGTTCTCAGGGTTGTGGATGGTCCGAAGGGCGTAGCCGTTCCCTCCCGGATAGAAGTCGTCCACGAACGCGTAGTTGCGCCGGTAGAGGGCCATGATCGCCGGGTTGTTCATCGCGCTGCCCAACAGCACCCAGTGTCCGTCCTTGAGGCCCTCGATGGATGGTCCTTCGTCGGTCGCGACGACCGGACCCCCTCCGCAGTACGGGCCGATCAGGTCCCGGAGGCGATCTGCGTGTGGCTTCCAGTCGTCGGCATCGGGCACGACGATCTTCGCAACGCGAGCGAGGTCCGTTTCCAGGTGCAGGTCCTTGAGCTTGTCGATCTTTTCTGATCCCATATCGTTCTCCTTCGTTCAGGGACGGGATGCAGCTACCCGGTGGCATTTCGCTCGGGCACAGCTGCGGCGTCCACCAGCCGCCCCCCTGATAGGTACTTCACAACCGCTGGCCGTTCGCTCATCTGCGTCACGTCGAACGTGATCTCGCTGGAATCCGGGGCGACTGCCATCAGGTGGTGTCCCTCCGGGGAACTGACGACCAAGCTCGGATCCGCCACCTGCTCTGCGATGGCGATCCGTATCCGGTCGTCAGAGCTTTCCACGTCCAGGTATCTCGGCAGGATGGCCACGCAACCCACCGAGTCCTTCGCAATCCGGAGGTGTAGACACCATCCATCGTTCTCGCTGACAGGCTCGAGCCCCATGCCTGCCAGCAGGTCGAAACAGTGGCGTCCCTCCAACGGCTCGACCGACAGGACGCAGCCATCGTAGTCTTCACCGGTGTCGTTGAACAGGGTGATGATCTCTTTCCCGAGCCCATCGGATGCGAACCGGTTCGCGTAGACGTACTGCGCGCGGGTCGGCATCAGCGGCTCGCAGGAATCGCCTGTGAAGGCATCCAGGTTCTCATCTATGATCCGATAGAAGCGCTCCGGCTCCACCTCTTCCCGCTTCTCGGCGATCTCCTCCGCACTAAACTTTTCCGTGCGGTACAGGAATGGATTCAGGAAGACCGCAACGCCGTTCCAGAACGCGTATTCCGGCCTGTATCCCTGGTCTGTGTGCGGCATTTCGAAGAACTTGAGCTCCGGGAAATAGAACCTGAAGATGTTGCACGGCACAGGGCGTAGCTCGTTCCCGAACCGGGAGCTGTCTTTCGAGAGACACCCGTCGATGGATTGCGCCATGAAGTCGTGCCCGATGGCCTCGGTCATCAGGATGAACCCGGCGTCGTGCGGCTCCATCGTTTCTCGGATCTTCTGCAGGGCGATGCCCTGTGCCCGCAGCGCCGCGTTGTGTCCGGCGTGGGTCGCGCAGGTGTGGTCGTGTTCTTCAGAGAGGCAAGGGTTGTTGGCCGAACAGCTCGTTCCCCATTCGTCGAACCGCACCCCGTCGATCCCCAGGTCGAGGTAGAGCTGTCGGGTCTGTTCGGCAAGGAATTCGGGCCAGACCTCGTTGTCCACGCACATGTTGTAGGCCGCATAGGCCGTAATGTACTCCCGCAGCCTCTCGGACGCGTGGATCGGGCTCCTGTGGTAGTCCTTGTACCTCGGGTTCACCATGCCGTAGCGCCGTCCGTACTCCTTTCCGGTGCGGGTATTTTCGTACAGCCTTACACCTTCCACGTAGAGCGTCACCGGCACACCCGCCTCCTGAACGCTCTCGATGCCCGCCCTCAATGCAGGGCCCCCGCCCCACGCTTGGTTGTAGTCCGTGTGGTCCCCGATGTTCATCAGCCAGACTCTCTCGTTCGTCCGGGGATCCACGGGGACGTAGTGCGAAAATCGCTCGACGAACGACGTCCCCAGCTCCTCCTCCAGCCGGTCAAGGGGGATGTCCCAGGCACCGCGCTCTCTGTCCGGGTTCCAGTAGCCGTAGAACTCCAGGAGATCCAGCCGTGGGGGCGCCAACCAGAACTCGCGTCGGAAGCGCTCACCCTCGAAAAGCCGGCTGAACCACCCTCCTGCAGCGATGTTCGAGGCCTGCTTCAGCCTCTCCGAGAGCGGGTGCCATTCCCAGACCTTATGGGCCCACTCCGCATATTTCTCCATGGCGGAGTGCCAGTCTCCGCTGTGCACGCCCAGGGCGACAGGGGGCAGCTCAAGCTCCTCTCCCGCCGAGAGGTCCACGCCGAGATACTTCACGGCGAGGCGGATCCCCCCATCGTCGGTGTCCGGGAAGACGGGGTTCTCGAATCGCAGCTCCGGATCGATGGCCCCATAGTCCTCCTGGACCTTATCGGGGACGTCACCAGGGCTCTCGCTGCCCAATCCCTTCCGAAGGGCGAACACTTTGAACCTGCCCTCCGTATCCAGAACGTGGGTGTAGAGCCCGCCTCCCTTCCGTGGGGAGAACACATCGATCAGCTGGTACCAGCTCTGCAGCCTGCCGTATGAGGCGTCGAGCTCAGTCCCCCGGTCTGCGATGATCCCTCCGGAATACGGGAACAGGTAGTAGTCGTCGGTCGAATCGTCAGAGATCTGAATCCCGCCGATATACGGGAAGGCGGCCTTGACCAAGACGTCCTCGCGGCCTCCGTTGCGCAGACAGAGGTCAACCCTCAACTCAGGAGATCCGTCCACGTGGAATGACAGTTCCGCCCCGATCTGGTGCTCGGCATGCGCGCACTCGAGCGTAACGCCACACGCATCCGGCAGTTCGCGAACCGTCACCAGCGAGAAGTCGCGCAGGCTGTAGGGCCTGCCGTTGACTTCCAGAACGAACGCCTGCGGCTCGTCCTTCTTCGGCAGAATGTTGTTGCCCGTGTAGCGATTGACAAACGCCTCGATCCCCAGCTCTTGACCGGTCACGAGCTCGAACCGGTAGTACGAATTCGACAGCACTACGGAGCCCGGGGTGACGGTACACGCCGGTTCCTCATCGACGAGGGCCCCCGCGGGTTCGCAGATGGCAGGAGCCATATCGATCCTTGGAACCACGGATGTCAACGAAGCCATTCGGACATGCCCTCCCCTTCATTGCGTGAGACTCCAGCGGCAGATCTTCATCACCACCAGTGTACGGCGTGTCCCTGCCCTGGGAACCAGAGGGCATCGATAAGGAAGGAGAAGACCACCCCGAAGGTATATCCGACCAGCAAGCCGATAAACAGCGGCTTGGAGCGACGGTAGAGCGCCACTCCGCCGACCCTCATCAGAATGGTCTTCGCTGCCCAGGCAATGAACACCGGCATCGCCAGCGAGTAGACGTTGTCGGCCGCGGCAACGGCCAGGCCGATGGGATGGATCGGCCACCAGGAGAAACGGTAGCGAAGGAAGGTGAGGAGGCCCATTCCGAGGGCCCCGATCGCGAAGAACATGACACGCGAAAAATCCGGCGTCTTCGGGGTCCGCATCTCGCCGATGGTCGACGTGAACACGGCCTTGGGATTGCCACCGAAGAAGAGGTGGGAGAAGTTGTAGGCGCCGTGGGTGTAGCCCAGATGCAGCGTCAGCCAGATGGATGACACCAGTCCGGCTGCTACACCGATCGCCACACAGAACAACAACAGCCTCTTGCCGCCGCGAATCTGGTCCCCCAGCCGGACCACGTGCGCCAGCCCGGGCATGAAAAGCCCCCGCATATAGTCGATCAGCGAGTAGGACAGGGCGATCGACGTCAGGCTCGATGCCGACATCACGTAGGTCCCGCGCAGGTCCATCACGAAGGCCTGAGGCGTCACCGTACCCTGGGCGTACGGAACACCCACCTCGGCGACCACCCGGGTCAATCCCAGATAGATCACGCTAAGGGCCGCCAGGAACATCGCGGCCGTGGTGGCGTCCATCCCCGACCGGGTCAGCCAGAAGAACGCGAAGGCCAAGCTCAGGGCAAGTCCGGTCAGAGAGGTCCGATATGTGAGGGCCTCGCGCGAATCGTCGAGGGGATGGTCCCTGCGGAAAGCCTTCACAAGGACGGCACGCAGGTGGGCCCGCGCCACCCACAGCCTCCAGGCCACGAGGCAGGCAAGGGCCCCGAAACACTGCCAGGCCTCCGTCGGGGGATCGGCGCTGAAGGAATCGGTGGATCGCGCGATCTGATACCCCAGGCGGTTGAAGATCCCTCCTTCCACCACGTGCAGCAGGAAGAAGAACCAGATGCTCAGAAGGACCTGCAGGTTCGCGAAGTACGCGAAACCGATGGTGTAGAACTGGAGCGGCTGGACGTAGACCCCGGGGGAATAACGCGTGAATCGGAAATACCCGGCATGAGGGAAGAACCGAATGCCCGCCACACCCGGGTAGAACCAGGAGATGGCATTCCAGGCGAACAGGCTGAACGCCACGGCGGCCCCCAGCCAGAACAGCCGGCCCCGCATGAACTCGGGCAGGACACCGCCGCCCGAGTCATCCGCCATCTCGATGGCCACCGTGGCCAGCGGGTAGACGAGCTTCTCGTTCTCGGCCCACTGTCTTCTCAGGATCACCATCGCACAGGCCGATCCCGCGAAGAGCGCGAAAACCAGGCTGCTCCACCAGGCCAGCGGCACGATCCAGGTCGACCACGGTACGCCGCCGCCTTCGGCCCCCTCGAAAAAGGCCCGCAACGCGTCCACATCGGTCGGCACGAGCCAGGAGCTCAGGTGAGGGTGGTAGAACTCGGCCCAGCGGTTCTCCGGCGTGGCGAAGTAGATGGGGCTGGCAACGACCCCCACCAGGAAGCCGGTGACCCCCGACGTGGGAACCACCGAGCCCACCATGCCGATGGCCACGATGACGAGCAGCTCTGAGGCCGACAGCGCCCGCCGTCCCAGGATCCGCTTGGTGATGGGATTGACGGCACAGACGAGGACGATGAAAATGGACAGCAGCGTGAGCTGGAAGAAGCTCAGGTTCAGCCGCGAGGTCCGGACCACGGTCTCGGCATAGGTGACCCAGAGGTTGATGAGGACAACCGCCGCAATCCCGATCGTCACCGAGCGAAAGCTCAATCCACGCTCCGGAGGACCGCCGCCTGCCGCCGCCTTGTCAGCCGTCATTTCGCGATCTGGCCTGCCCAATGCACCCTCTCACGTATCGGTTAGCGGTCATCTCTCTGTCGCTGGGTATTGATCGGCAAACCCTCTACCAACCATGCACGTAGTGTCCCTGTCCGGGGAACCAGAGGGCGTCGACAAGGAAGGAGAAAACCACGCCGAAGGTGTATCCGACCAGCAAGCCGATGAATAGCGGCTTGGAGCGCCGGTAGAGTGCGACGCCTCCAACCTTCATGAGGACGGATTTCGCCGCCCAGGCGATGAAGACTGGCATGGCGAGTCCGTAGACGTTGTCGGCCGAGGCAACGGCCAGGCCGATAGGATGGATGGGCCACCAGGAGAAACGGTAGCGGAGAAAGGTAAGCAGCGCCATCGCCGCGGCGCCGATGCCGAAGAACATGACCCGCGAGAAGTCCGGAGCCTTCGGGGTCCGCATCTGGCCAATGGTGGACGTGAAGACGGCCTTGGGGTTCCCGCCAAAGAACAGGTGGGAGAAGTTGTAGGCCCCGTAAGTGTAGCCCAGGTGCAACGTGAGCCAGAGCGAGGAGACCAGACCTGCCGCCACACCGATCGCCACGCAGAACAGCAGAAGCCTCTTGCTCCCGCGGATCCGGTCCGCCAGCCGGACCACGTGCGCCAGGCCCGGCGTGAAGAGCCCCCTCATGTAATCGATCAGCGAATAGGATAGCGCGATGGATGTCAGGCTCGCACCGGACATCGCGTAGGTCCCGCGCAGATCCATCACGAAGGCCTGAGGCGTCACCGTTCCCTGCGCGTACGGCACGCCCACCTCGGCCACCACCCGGGTCATCCCCAGATAGATCACGCCCAGGGACGCCAGGAACATCACGGCGGTTATCACGTCCATCCCCGATCGAGTCAGCCAGAAGAGCGCGAAAGCCAGGCACAGGGCAAGCCCGATCAGGGAGATCCGGTACGACAGGACCTCGCCCCGGTCGTCCAGGGGATGGTCGCTCCTGAAGGCCTTGAGGAACACGACCCGGAGGTGGGCCCGCGCCACCCACAGCCTCCAGGCCACAAG
>JASLMQ010000280.1 GCA_030746455.1 Candidatus Latescibacterota bacterium | reverse complement strand
GCGTCGAGCACACCCGCGGCCAGCCGCTCTCCCAGGGCCCGCGTCCCCTCGATCGTCCCGTCGGCGTACTTCCCCGTGCCGATGTTGCCGGCGGCGCCCTGAAGGAAGAACCCGGGGCCGCCCGTCTCCTGTTCGATAGCCTGCAGGGCGAAGTGGGTGAAGCCCGGATGGATCATCTCCCCGCGGCCACGCAGTGCCGTGACGTGGCACGCGTAGTTGAGCACGGTCACCACCGGACGGCCGTCTTCACCCCGGAAGCAGAGGACGCTCACATCGGGATCGATCAGGCCCTCGGGCCCGGCCTGGATCTCGGGGGAGGCCACGCCGTAGCGCGTCGCAATGCTCCCATCCTCCTGCCTCACCCCCCGAACAGCGCCCACCTCCTCGACCGGCGCCATGCCGGCCTCGACCGTGGTCGGGCGTCGGCCCTCTCGCGCCTGCTTGGCGGCTGCCACGAAGCCCGCTTCCATCCGGTCCACCCAGGCGTGGCTGAGGAAGTTGTGACCGAACGGCTCGAGGTATTCCTGCGTTTCCAGATCAACCGCTGGCGCGGCATGGTTGTGCGATGCATTGAGAAGCACCCGGGACCGGGTCGTTCGCACGGCACCGGCGATCGCATCGCGCATCCGTCGATCGGCCCGGCGCGTGAACCCGATGTGGTCGGCCATCGCCAGTACCACGGGTCCCTCGCCTCCCTCCTCCTCGAGGTAGACCACGCGCCCCATGAGGGGCTCTGCGACCTCGCGCACGGAACCCTCGACAAAGGGCCCGTAGGCCTCGCCCACCTTCGGGCTGATGTCCGCACTCGCGAATCCCGCCAGCAGCGTCTTGGCGTTCGATGCACTCATGCGGTGGGCGTCCAGGGCCGCGGAGCTGGATTGCGAGATCGCTTCAACTCAACTCCTCCCGACCCGGGCCGGCATCGCCCGAAGCACCTTGTGCAGTCCGGAAGCCACGTCCTGCGCATCGCGCTCCGTCCAGTGCATGCTCATCTGGTATTCACCCGTGCGCGTCACGATGTCCTCGGTCTTCGGACACAACCCGGGCCCGTAGTTTGCCTCACCGTCGTAGATCTTTGGATCCCAGGGCGTCGTGCTGTCGTGCCACATCCGCTTCTCGAGGATCATGTCGTTCATGTAGATAGCTCGTCCCCCGTACGGATGCTTGATCGGCACGCCCTCGGCCCTCAGCGCCTTCTTCACCCAGTCGAACGCCTCGCCCGTCCTGAATCCCAGGATCACCGACACACCCACGTCACGCTCCGAGTCTTCCGGATCGCGCACGTAGACATCCGGGTACTCGGCCGCCGCGTCCTTGATGATCTTCCCGAGCCCCCGAACGTGGTCCTTCAAGGTGTCCAACTTCTTGAGCTGCTCGAGCATAACGGCCGCCGCCATCTCGGTCATCCGGTAGTTCTCGCCCACGAACGCGGGCACCACCACGTCGTCATTGCCGCGCACCGTGCCCTGATCGTGACAAGCCACCGCCTTCGTGTGAAGCGCGGGGGCGTTCGTCGTCACCATCCCACCCTCACCCGCCGACAGCACCTTGTTCATCTGGAAACTGAACGCATTGATCGTCCCCATCGACCCCACGTACCGGCCCTTGTACCGCGCCCCGAGGGATTGGGCGCAGTCCTCAATCACGGGAATCCCGTGTCGCTCGCCCAGCTCGAGGATCGGGTCCATGTCCGCCGCCATGCCGCGCCAGTGGACCACCGAGATGGCCTTCGTGCGCGGCGTGATCACCTGCTCGATCGCCTCTGGGTAGATGTGCACATCCCGGTCCACCTCGCAGAAGATCGGCACCGCCTGGCACGAGACCACTGCGCCGGCGCACCCCACGAAGGTCGCCGCGGGCACAATCACCTCGTGCCCGGGGCCGATCCCGAGAGCGCGCATCGCGACGATGAGGGCCGCGGTACCCGAGGTCACCGCCAGGGCGTGCTCGATGCCCATCATCTTCGCGAAGGTCTCCTCGAGTTCGGCCGTCTTGTACGCCGGATCCGGTCCGTAGTACCGGAACGGAGACCGGTGGTCGAGGACCTCCATCACCGCGCGCTTCTCCTCCTCACCGATCATCGAGGCCCCGGGATACGGCCTGGGCATGCGTTCGGTTCGGACGGGCTCTCCACCCTCAACAGCAAGCGTTTCGGCCATTCGGGCTCTCCCCCACCAGTTGCTCGGTTCAACCAACCACTCCGGTAAGCGTTGGAGGGCATCCAAGATACCCCAGGCCCAACGGTTCTCCAAAGCCCTTCTCCGCCTCCTTCAGGCCGAAATAGGGTATCGGCCGAAGAGACGCGCCGCATCGGAGAAGGCGACCACGTTTCCCAGCGGGGCCATGTTCTGCATCGAGTCGCTGGTCCCGAGGATGAAGCCGCCCCCCGGCGCGCCGATCCGGATCGCATCGCGGACCGTACCGGCCACGAGCTCGGGCGTACCGAAGGCGATCACGTTCATATGGTCCACGTACCCCGATAGCGCCACATCCTTACCGATGGAGGCCTTCGCCGACGCCAGATCGAAGTCGCCCATCGGGGGAGGTGTGATCGTGGTCAGGATGTCAACGCCGCAGTCGCGGAGGGTCTCGAGATTGGGCATCAGCTTGCCGTCGTCGTAGAGCTGGAAGATCGCCCCATGGCCGTGCACGAGATCGACCTGCTGCTTGATGAGCGGGGCGAACTCGTCGCGATAGATCTGTGGCGACCATCCGCTGCTGAGCGAATGGTAGAACCAGCTGCAGTGCAGGATCTCGGCCCCCTGCTCCAGCACCGCCCTGGTCTCGACCATGCACTGCTCGAAGAACAGCCGGAGATAGTCCCTGAACAGCTGGCGATCGTCGTAGTAGGCCAGCATCATCTCTTCCAGGGCCCAGGCGTCGCCTCCCTTCTGGTCGAAGGGTCCTCGGACCACGAACGCCACCAGCCCGTCTCTCTCGGTGTAGGCGTCCTTGATCCTGTGGAAGGACTCCCACCGGGCCCTGGACGGATCGGGGAACAGGTACCTCAGGCGACCCAGATCCTCGCGACCCTTGAACAGCGTCTCCGTGAACCTGGGATTGGGTGAGATTCCGAAGCCCTTGTCGGGTTTGGGCTTGACCACGACGTCGCTCAACGTTCCCGTCGGCGTGTGGAAGCGTCTCTTGACGGTGAACTGTCTCTGGTCTTCCTCAACCTCCAGCTCGGTCCGGACGTCCGGCTCCAGGATCTCGTATCCCTTCAGGGGCACCGTGCCGATCAGGTTTGGGATCGGCACCGATCCCGAGACCATCGTGTCCCACCCGAACTCCTCCGCAGCCCTCAGATACTGCTTCCAGCTGGGCTCGTCCCGCCCGTAATGCTCGAACAGGAACTTGGAGGCGCGGGGCGCAACCGGCACCCGGTCCGGTTCCTCGTGCCGGAGTGCCGTCAGGATCCGTTCCCGACTCGTCATCTCCGCTGGCATCGCTGACGTCCTCGATCGCCGCGCAACAAGATGGGGAGCCGTCATCGACAGAGAAAACGCTCCCCATGGCTGCACAGAGATACGGTATCCGCTGGCTAGAGCAGTTTCGTCTGCTCCTCCGCTGCCCGCTTGTCCCCCTCCGCCAGGATCTCGTCAATCCCGGACTCGACCTCGTCCGGAAGCGGCGGCACCTCGTGGCTCTCCAGGATCTCGCGCACCCGATCGCGCACACGATCCCCAAGCGTCTTGGAGCCCTCGGCCTCCCACGCCGCGTACTTCGTCCGGTCCATCAGCTTCGGGAACCACAGCTCGCGACGCATGTTGTGCGCCGTATGCTCATTCGCGAGGTAGTTCCCTCCCGGTCCCACCTCGTGAATCACATCGAGCGCTAGCGCCTCCTCGTCAACGCGCACGCCCGACAGGAACCGCTTGGCCATCCCCACGATCTCGTCCGAGAGCACCACCATCTCGAACGACCCGATCAGCGCCGACTCCAGGAAGCCCACGTCGTGGATCAGGTTCGCGCCGCTCAGGCCCGCCGACAGGATGCTCATCGCCGCCTCGACGGCCGCCTGTTCGTCCAGCGTCTTGCTGTCGGAGCACCCTGCGGTGCTGAACATCGGGATCTCGAGATGGTGCGCGATGTCGGTCATCGCCGCTGACATCAGGTGGAGCTCGGGCGATCCATAGGTGAAGGTCGTCGTCCGCATATCCATCGGCGAGACCACGCCCCCCATGATCACCGCCGCGCCCGGCCGCTGCAGCTGGGCGACCACCATTCCGGTGAAGAACTCGGCCAGGGAGACCACCATCGCGCCCGCCATGGTCACCGGGCAGGTGGCTCCAGCAATCGCGCCGGGGGTGTAGATCGCGGGGATTCGCCTCTCGGCCGCGAAGATCAGCTTCTCCATCGACGCCTTGCTGTGCACCAGCGGAGTCGTGGGCTCCAGGTACACGACAAAACCCGGGTTGGTCTCAAAGGCATCCCGCGATCCGCGGACGATGATGTACATCTCCAGGATGTCGGACAGCGCTTCGCGCGACATGGCCGTCAGCACCAGCGGCTTGAGCGTGTTCCGCAGCATCGCCGCCGCCTGGTGGCGATCGTAGCTGTAGGTGGGCACATCGCTCGTCAGCCCCAGCGACATGTGGAAGTCCAGGTTGGGACAGGCGTCGAGGACCCGCGCCGCGTTCGCCGTGTCGTGCTTGACGAACTCCCGGCGAGCACCGGTTTCCGCGTCTATGATGAACGGGCAGTCCGAGCCCGTGCCGTAGTGGATCCGGTCGCCCTCCAGGTGCAAGGCGGGCGCACCGTCGCGACTCCCCACCGCGATCCGTGGGGGCACGGTGTTCAGCGACGCCTTCACCAGCCCCGGTGGGATGCGCACGATGTCGCCATCGACCGCCGCGCCCGCCTCATCCAGAAGACGTCGCGCTCCCGGCTCGACGACCCGCGTGCCGGTCCGATCCAGCACCTCCAGCGCACCCAGGACGATCCGCTCGATCTGGCTGTCCGACAGCACGCGAAACTGCGTGGTTGCACAATCCGTCTGGTTCGTTCTCATCCTGTCTTCTCCCAACTGCCGCGACGGGCCCCTGCCCCGGCCGGTGGTATTCCTTTCGCGTTTTTCGCGCTTTTCGTAGTTCCGCTCCCAGGCTGTCTAGACCAGGCTCCTATGTTTGGTCTACAACAGGTTCGTCTGCTCCGCGGCCGCCCGCCTGTCACCCTCTGCCAGGATCTCGTCGATCCCTGCCTCGATCTTGTCCGACTGCGAGGGCGCCCTGTGGGTCGCCAGGATCTCGCGCACCCGATCGCGCACCCGATCCCCAAGCGTCTTGGAGCCCTCGGCCTCCCAGGCCGCGTACTTCGTCCGATCCATCAGCTTCGGGAACCACAGCTCGCGACGCATGTTGTGCGCCGTGTGCTCGCACGCCAGGAAGTTCCCGCCGGGCCCCACCTCGTGAATCAGGTCCAGCGCCAGCGCCTCCTCGTCCACACGCACGCCCGAGAGGAATCGCTTGGCCATCCCCACGACTTCGTCGGACAGCACCACCATCTCGTGCGACCCGATCAGCGCCGACTCCAGGAAGCCCACGTCGTGGATCAGGTTCGCGCCGCTCAAGCCCGCTGCCAGAATGCCCATTGCCGCCTCGGCCGCCGCCTGCTCGTCGAGCGTCTTGCTGTCCGAGCATCCGGCCGTACTGAACACCGGGATCTCGAGATGGTGCGCCACATCCGTCATCGCCGCGGACATCAGGTGGAGCTCGGGCGATCCGTAGGTGAAGGTCGTCGTCCGCATATCCATCGGGGACACCACGCCCCCCATGAGCACGGCCGCGCCCGGCCGCCTCAGCTGAGACACCACCATGCCGACCATGAACTCCGAAACCGCCGTTACCATCGTTCCCGCCAGCGTCACCGGAGACGTCCCCCCCGCGATGGCACATGGCGTGTAGATCGCGGGGATCTTGCGGTCCACGGCGAAGAGGAGCTTCTCCATCACCGCTTTGCTGTGCAGCAGGGGCGTCGTAGGCTCGAGGTAGACCACGAAGCCGGGGTTGATCTCGAACGCTTCTTCCGACCCGCGGATCAGGATGTACATCTCGAGGATATCCGACAGCGCGTCCCTCGACATCGCCGTCAGCACCAGCGGCTTGACGGTGTTTCGGAGCATCGCGGCCGCCTGGTGCCTGTCGTAGCTGTAGGTCGGCACATCGCTCGTCAGCCCCAGCGACATATGAAAGTCCAGATTGGGACACGCGTCAACGATCCGGGCGGCGTCCTCGACATCTCGCTTCAGGAACTCCCGACGGCCTCCGGATTCGGCATCGATGATGAAGGGGCAGTCGGACCCCGTCCCGTAGTAGATGCGATGACCCTCAAGCAGCATCGTCCGCTCGCCCTGCCGATTCCCCACGGCGATCCTCGGCGGCACGGTGCTCAGCGATGACTTCACCAGTCCCGGTGGAATCCGGACGTGGTCATCGACGACCGTGGCTCCCGCGTCCTTCAGAATGTTCCTCGCTTCGTCCTCGAACACCTGTGTTCCGGTCCGTTCCAGCACCTCCAGGGCACCCAGGACGATCCGTTCGATCTGGTCATCAGAGAGGACCCGGAATTGCGTTGTGGCATAGTCGCTCTGGTTCGTTCTCATGCGTTCCTCCACCTATTCCCCAGCGATTTCGTCCAGCTTGGCCGTCACCTCGCCGGCCAGTGGATCCGCTCGATGCTCGGAAAGGACCTTCCTCACCCGCTCACGCATCCGGTGCCCCATCGTCTGCTCGCCTCCGGCCTCCCATTCGCCATGTCGATACCGATCGCTCAGCTGCGGGAACCAGAACTGGTCGCGGAAGTGCCTGGCCGTATGATCCAGGCCCAGATAGTCGCCTTCTTCCGATGCCTGCGCGATGGCCTCAACCGCCAGCGTCTCTTCATCCACGCGGATGCCGCCGGCGATGTGCCTGGCCATCCCGATGATCTCGTTTCCCATCATGAGCTGCTGCAGCGAGCCCGTCATTCCGGATTCGGTGTAGCCCACATCGTGGACGAAGCTCGCGCCGCTCAACACCGCGAAGATCAACGATGTGGTGGCCTCGACGGCGGCCTGCTGGTCCACGCACTTCGAGTCGGTGCATCCTCCCGTGCTGAACATCGGCAGGCCCAGATGCCGGGCCACCTCGGTGGCCCCCGCCGACAGGAGCGACAGCTCGGGCGCGCCGTAGGACAGGATCGTCGTGTGCATGTCCAGGATCGACACCACACCCCCCACCACGATCGGCGTTCCCTTCGAGATCGTCTGGCTAAGCACTACCCCGCCGAGGGTCTCCGCCAGGTTCTGCACGAGCACCCCCGCCAGCGTGGCCGGCGCCGTTCCTCCGCCGATGCAGCACGGCGTGTAGACCATCGGGATCCGCCGCCGCGCGCAGTAGATCAGCTTCTGCACGGCCTCGGCCGAATGCTTGAGCGGAGATATCGGCTCGGCGTAGAAGATCATGAACGGCTCCCGCGCGTAGGCCTCCTCCGAGCCCTTGACCGCTGCACACATCCGGTGGATCCGCTCGAGCCCCTCACGTCCGAACGACCAGCTCATGATCGGCTTGGTCGTCTCGCGCACCATCGCGTCGAACTCGTGAACGTCGGCCGCATCCGGCGGGACATCGCTGATGTTGCCCAACGACATCACGTAATCGATGTTGGGCAGCGCGTCGCACATCCGGGCCGTGAGCCTGGCGTCATTCTTCACGTAGGCCCGGCGCTCGCCCGTCTCGGGATCGATGAAATTGGGTAGTGTGGGGCCGGGGCCGAAGTGGGCGCGGTTGAGCTCCACCCGAATCGCGGGCTCACCCGTCCTGGTGTAGAGGACGAAGTAGGGCGGAACCGTGTTTAGCGCCTCGTGAACCAGACCCGCCGGAAACCGCACCCGGTTCCCGTCCGACACCGTGCATCCCGCGCCCTTCAGAATCTCCACCGCCTCGGGCTCGTAGTATCGGGCGCCTACACGCTCGAGGACCTCGTACGCGGCCAGCACGATCTGCTCGCACTGGTCGTCCGTGAGAACCCTGAACTGGACGCCGGAGTTCTGTGTGAGGTTGACGCGCATCGCTCGCCCCTCCTTATCGGTGACTCACATCGTGATACCATCCTGCGAGAGGACCTCGGCCCTCGGCACCAGTCGATCCGCCCGTCGTTCGTACCCCCTCTGCCACAGCTCGTCGAAGATCCGGCCGCTCTCCGTCATCTCGCGCTTGCGGGCACGCTGATCTGCCTTGGCACGGGCATCCGCGGCCTCGGGTGAACAGATCGCGTAGAGCCGGCGCCGTAGACGGTCCATCCGAGCACGCACATCGGGATCGTCGACCCGCTCGGCGGCCAGGTCGCACATCTCGTGCGAATCCTGCTCGAGGTCGAAGAACATGGGACGCTCTCCCACGCACTCCACGTACTTGTCCCGTCCGGAGCGGACCGCGAAAACGCTTGCGGGGAAGCCCGCACCGTGGTATTCACAGAGCGCAAAGTCCGGGCCCCGTATCCCCGGCTCCCCCTGGACCAATCCCATCAGGGATGTCCCGCGCGTCCAGTGGGGACGCTCCAGGCCCACGGCGTCACACAGCGTGGGGAACAGATCCATCGCGGAGACCACCGTCGGCTCCGTGTGCCCCTCTCTCACGCCGGGGCCCGCCAGAACCAGGGGCACTCGGATCGATCCCTCGTACATCGCGCCATGGTCGAAATTCCGATGCTCCCCGCACGTCCCCCCGTGGTCCGACGCATAGACCAAGAGCGTCTGCTCCGCCAATCCCGTCTGCTCGAGTGCCTCGAGCACCTGCCCCACGTGGCGGTCCAGCATCTCGCACGACCCGTGGTAGCCCACCAGGGCGCGGCGCGTATCCTCGGGCGACATCAGCTCGCCTACGTGGTGCCGGCCGTAGATCCGATGGTAGGGATGAAGGCGCGATCGGTCCTCGGTGAAGCGCTCGTCCAGGTCTGCGAACCGGATCTGGCGGTCGTAATGGTCCCAGATATCGCGCGGCGGGTTCCAGGGCCGGTGGTTGTCGTTGAAGTTGACCACCAGGATCCACGGCCGGTCCTTGGGGCGCCCTGTCTCGAGCCATCGGACCGCCTCGTCGGCCGCCGCCCGGTCGGCTGCGAAGGCATCGGTGGAATCAGCCGGACCCGTCTCCTGGTGCTTACGGTAGAGATCGTGCCGAGGGAGGATCTCCTGCTCGCGGAAGAGAGAATGGATATCCAGCTTGTCGCGGTGACTGGCCAGTCGGGCATCGGCGATCCCGTGGTCCGAATCGGGGTGGAAATCCAACTTCCCGATCGTGGCGAGATGCACGCCCCGTTCGGCGAAGAAGTGCCCCCACCCATTGGGCTGGCCGCTGTAGGCGAAAACGTTGTCCCAGATCCCGATCTCGTGGATGTAGCGTCCCGTGATCATCGAGGCCCGGGTGGGCGAACAGATCGGGCTGAGGCAGTAGGCCGCCTCGAACCGGACTCCCTGCTCAGCGAGGCCGTCGATGTGGGGTGTGCGCGTGATAGGATTGCCGTAGCACCCGGCGAACTCGGCGTTGTGCTGGTCGCTCAGGATGAGAACCACGTTCACGGGGTCTCTCACATCGCCTTCCACGGACGGAGGTCTCTGGTGGGCCACATCAGCAGTTCGCCATCTCGTCGAGCTTCACGTCTCGGCCCGTATTCGACGACTCGTAGATGGCCAGTATGAGATCCACGGCCTTGCGAGCGCTCTCGCCTGTGACGAAGGGCTCTCGGTCATCCCTGATCGCCTCGACGAGATCCTGTAGGAGCCAGGCGTGGTTCTCGGCCGTCAGGGCACCCGGATCGCCGACGGTCGTGTCGCTGCCCCCCGTGCCCGCGCCAGCGGCGTCCTTGGCCCGGCCGTCTTCCTCGGTCGTCACCGCCCACCGGGTGATCTCGCTGCTGCTCCCTCTGCCACTGAGGCAGATGGTACCCAGCTTACCGTGGAGTTCGATCCGGCGTTCCTCGCCCGGGTTACACGAGGTCGTGGCCTCGATCACGCCGTACGCCCCGCCCTTGTACTGCAAGCACGCCACCGCCGTATCCTCGACCTCGATGTCGCGCACCTTGTGCCCCGCGCGCGCGAAAACCGATTCCACGTCGTCGTTCATCAACCAGAGCAGGCTGTCGACCCCGTGGACGCCCTGGTTCATCAGCGCGCCTCCTCCATCCAGGGCCCACGTTCCCCGCCATCCGGCGCTTCTGTAGTAGGCCTGGGAGCGGTATGCCTTCAGGTAGGCATCTCCCAATGTCATCTGCCCCAGGAGGCCGTCCGCGATCGCCCTCCGGGCCTGGATCGCGCCGGGGCTGGTGCGGCTCTGAAACACGCATCCCAACTTGACGCTCGCGTCCCGGCAGGCCTGGATCATCTCCGTCATCCGCCCGTGCTTCACCTCCAGGGGCTTCTCACAGAA
This sequence comes from Candidatus Latescibacterota bacterium, assembly GCA_030746455.1. The sequence continues at coordinate 2,791 of JASLMQ010000280.1, read as the reverse complement.
GACGTGCTTGCCCGCCTGCGCCGCCGCAATCACCCCGTCGCCGTGAAGACCCGGGGGTGCAGACACTAACCACATCGACCTCAGGGTCCGCCACAAGCTTCTCAACGTCCCTGTAGAACCGGACCCCGCCCGACTCCTCCGCGAACTCCCTGCCCACGTCTTCGTCGATATCGCAAACGGCCACGAGTTCGGCCTGCTCGCACGCGTCGATGGCGGTCCTGTGAGTCGGCGCGATCACGCCGCAGCCCACGATCCCGAATCTCAGTGGCTCATCCCCCATCGCGTGATTCTCCTTCCCTCTCTCGAGCGCAGATCAGGCCGGCTGCGCCAGCTCCCGAACGCGAACATTCCGATAGGCCACAGGACCATGGTCACCCTGGAGCATGAGAGGCCCGGTGGGAACGTCGTCTCCCGACATCGCCGCACGCGTGGGGCCGTCCATCTCGACGTTCTCGTGCACCACCTCGCCGTTCCACACCACGCGCTCGAAAATCGCGTTGGCCGTCTTCTCTCCCGCCTCGTTGAACCTGGGCGCCCGCAGGATCACGTCGTAAGTCTGCCACTCGCCGGGCGGACGGCTCGTGTTCAGACGGGGGGCGGCTCCCCCCACGGCCTTCTCGTCGATCCATCGGGCGTAGATGGCCCCGCAGCTCTGGTAGGTCAGCTCCGTTGCCCCCCAGCTGTCGAGCACCTGGATCTCGTATTGCCCCATCAGATACACGCCCGAATTGGAGCCCTCGGGCACGACGAACTCGATGTGCAGCTCGCAATCACCGAAAGAAGCCTCTGTGCACAGGTTCGCCGTCCGTCCATCCTCCCCGTTCACCAGCACGCCGGATCCGGGTTGGATGTCGAACCGCTTCGCGTCGTCGGGATGGGGCGAGACCGAACCACAGGCACGCCAATCGTGGGATCCGTCTTCGCTCAGGCCGCGCCAGCCCGAGAGATCCCTCCCGCCGAACAGATCCTGCCACTCCTGGCCACCCATTCCGGTTCTCCTCATCCCAGGTGGACGTCTGCCGCGTCCACATCTTCGGCAATCGGGCTTCGGGCCACGGGAACCGTCCCCGGAATCAGCTTCGTCCCATCCGAAAGGCCCTCTTCCCTTCCTGCGAGCTCCTCCACCATCCGCTGCCGCCAGACCGCCAGCATGTCGGCCATCCCGGGCTCGGCGCTCAGCTCGTCGCACTCGTCCGGGTCCTCGGCGATCCGGAAGAGCTGCTCTTCCCCGTTGATCGGATTCCAGATGTACTTCCACCGCCCGTCCGTCAGGAACTGGTTCGCGTTCTCCGGGTGATAGCACGGTGAGTGCTCCCCGTGGTAGTACTCCCGCCACCCCTCCGTCTCTCCCCGAAGCAGCGGCAAGACGCTCTTGCCCTCGACCGTGTCGGGCACCGGCGCGCCGGCCAACTCCAGGAAGGTCGGCATGATGTCCTCCCACCCCACCACCTGCGGGATCTCTCTGTTGCGCTCGCCCTCCAGGCCCGGCGGCATGCTCACCAGGAAGGGTACCCGTGCCGATGCCTCGTAGCCGTAGGTCTTCCTCCAGAGGTTGTGATCCCCGAGCATCTCACCGTGGTCGGACGTGAACAGCAGGAAGGTGTTTCTCATCCCACCCCGGTTCAGTGCATTCACAAGGCGGCCCACCTGTGCGTCCAGATACGCGAGGTAGCCGTAATAGGCCGCTCTCGCACGCTGATTGAGGTAATCGGGGATGCGGCCCCGCCAGGTGTTCGCGTCTAGGGGATAGCCCGCCTCCTCGGCGTGGTGCTCCGCCCACTTGCCAACAACGGGCATCGGGAGATCCCGGTCGATGAACTGGTCGTAGTAGACCTGTGGCGGACACCAAGGCGGATGGGGACCGTTGAACGAGAGGCAGAGGAAGAACGGACGCGTGGGATCCCGCCTGCGCAGGAAGGCCAGGGCCTGCGACACGAACCACGTCTCCTCCATCAGGTATTCGGGCAGGTGCGACGGCCTCGCCATCCACGAGTTCCCGTGAACGCCATGGGCATTGCGGTCCACCTCGATCCCGGGCTGCTTGGTCAGCCACTCCCCGTAGTCCCCCGCCGTGTAGAGCTGCTCGAATCCCAGGTGCAGCCGGGGCGGGTGGAAGTGGGTCTTGCCGATGTTGATGGTCTGGTAGCCCGCTTGCGTCAGCTCTCCGGCCATGGTCTTCTCGTAGGGCCAGGGCAATCCGTCCTTGTATCCCACCATGCCCTGGGTGTACGGAGTCATCCCCGTCATCAGCGACCTACGCGCGCCGATGCACGAGGGGCACGGCGTGTATCCGTGACTGAAAACGGCCCCCCTGGCGCGACAGCGAGTCCAGGTGGGGGGTCTCTGCCGCGGGGTGTCCCAGGCGGCTCAGGCAGTCGCCCCGGAAGTGGTCCGTCAGGACCAGGACGATGTTGGGTCTCTCCGACATAGGGGTCTGTCCTCGGATCTTGATGTGGGCACAGGTGCAGGATGATGCCGTGGAGCCGCAAGATAGACGCGGTCCCCTGGATTGTCAAGCGCACCGCGTGCACACCCGGTCTCCTCCACGCGTGCCAGCAGTCGCGAGCCCGGCGAGGGCCGATGGACCGGGGCCGGTCCGCCGCTGCACAATTCAGAAAAGGGTTGCGGTTTCGGGGCATTCACATACATTTAGCCTGGACTATTCATGAACTTGGCGCTGAGGCGCCCGTTTAGTGTGAGATGTGCCAAGCTGAGCGCGGCGTGCAGCACGATGGTCAGCAGAAGCGTGAGGCCTGAGCGATGGGCGGCCAATCATAGTGTCTGAGACACC
>JASLMQ010000279.1 GCA_030746455.1 Candidatus Latescibacterota bacterium | reverse complement strand
CCCTCCCGGAAGCAGACCGTGTCGAACCCCTCCTTCCTTGGAAGGTTCAACGGCCTCACCTCTCGGGACCGGGCCTTCGGGTTCTCGGCGAGATCGTAGAACCCTCCAGCGACCTCCAGCGACTGAACCCCCAGCATCTCGTGAGGAATCTCAGGTTCCAGCCCGTCGCCAAAGTACTTCTCGAAGCTCCGGATCAGGAACGGATCGCCATCCTGCTCACCCGGGTCGTATCGCTTGCCTGTCGCAGGTCGGAAGCAGTCCGACCGGCTCTCGAATCGCTTGCGGATCAGGAACTCGGCCCGGCCGTCCTGCAGGACATGTCCGGCCTTGAGCAGGAAGCTCGTCGGGTATCCCTTGGTGGGCACCCCTGTGTCCCCGAATGCAGGCAGTCCGCCCCGGTTGTTGCAGTAGAGCACGGCCTGGTCCAGCGAGCGCTTGCAGTTCCCGTTCTCGATGTAGGTCCGGTCGCCGCTCGCAAGCGTATAGGTGAGGATGTGGTCGAGCGTCATCCACTGATAGGCATTCGCATCCTCGACGGGTTTGAACGACGCGGCCTGCCCCCTGAACAGGTCGGTGGAGGCCGCCATCCACTCCTCCCCCTCGGTGATCCCATAGTGGGTGGAGAAGTACCGTCCCGCGAACCACGACGACAGTCCAACCAACGTCTGATGATTCTGGCGGACCATCCGGTTGCCCACACCATCGCGGAAGAACCGGTTGTAGGCCCCCTCCTCCGAATCCATGATCCAGAGCAGGTACTTCGTGATCTCCAGCCTGTCCTCGTCCGAGAAGGCCGGGCTCTCCTCGATTAGGTCCCAGATCACGGCGATCCACCAGACGTGAAAGTGGGCCATCACGCCGTGCTCGCCCAGGGCCAGGTGGGCATCCACGGCCGCGCGGAAGGCCTTCGCGTAGACCTCGTAGCCGGTTCGATGGTACATCAGTCCGTATGCACCTGTCTCCGTGACCAGGTAGGTGCCGGCCCCAGCCTTGGATGCGTGGGTCTCGGTCGCCCGGGCCATCGCATCGGCCCGGCGCTCCTCGAGCCACCCTTCCGGGGGATGGGAGAACGCGCCGAACTCGGGCCCGAGCTGTATATCCATCAACCATCCGAGAGGCTTCCCACGGGAATCGGCGATCAGATCCAGGAACCGTCCCGCCGCCCGCTCCAGTCCGGCCTCGTCGCTGGCGCCAAGCAGAACGACGTTCCGTCCATTCCCCAGCGGGTTGTGCAGTGTCCGCAGGGCGTAGCCTCCGCTTCCCGGATAGCACCGGTCCTCGATGGCCCACCAACGATGGTAGAGCCACCGGTAGAGCGCGTTGTCCGCCAGGTTCCCCAGGGCGATCACGTGCGTTTCCAGCAGCGCCTCGGCATCCTCCTCATCGGCCCGGACGATCTCGAGACGCGCTCCCAGGGCCGTCTCGATACCCTTCGCGATCTCTTCCGCGAGGCGCTCGTGGAGCCCGTTGTTCCCGATCACGATTCTGGCGTGGGGCTCATCCCCCACCACCAAGTCTGTCTCCAGGCACATGTCCTTTAGGGCTTCGATCTTCAGACCCATGGTTCCTTGTTCCAAGACCATCGTCATTCCTCCTTCAGGAGGTAGACCTGTCCGTCGGCCGTACCTACGGGAAAGGACGTTGCCTGCGCCCGGTGCTCCCCGGGTCGAAGCAGACCGGTGACAGGCCCCGGAAATGCCGCTCGCCCGATCAACTGCCCCTGTCCATCCAGCACGAAGGTGCGTCCCGACGGACACACGGCCACCACGCGCCCATCGGGCAATGGCCAGAGCGCCCTGGCCCGGTCGCCGATGGTGCACACCCACATCCGCTCCCCGCTCGTTCCGTCAAAGGCGGCCAGGGATCCCCCATCAGACGCGCACAACACCTGTCGTCGTCCCTCGTACTCACGGATCTCGACCGTCGCCGCGGCGCCCGCCACGTCCGCGTCCCATATCGGCTCTCCCTGGTTGTCCGTCACGAAGAGCTGGCGACAGTTCACGTCAAGCGCGCACACGATCTCATCGGCCCCGTCTCCATCCAGGTCGGACAACCGCAGGTCCCGCACGTGCTGCGACTCGATCGAGAACCGCTTCAGCCGGCCGCGCTCTTCACCATCCCCCCCAAAGATGATGCACTCCCCTCGGAGCGTCGGCCAGGTAGCCCCCCCGAACAGCGCAAAGGCCCCCTGGTAGTCCACCGGGGTCATCGCCAGGTAGTTCCCCCACCGGATCGGCGTCTTCCACAGCTGGTTCCCGGAGGCATCGAATGCGTAGACCCGACGGTCACCGTTCGAGAGCACGATCTCCTGAGTCCCGTCGCCGTCCACGTCCGCCGAAGTGATCTCGCGGATGCGGCTGCGCCGGTCGCTCCAGTGCGGCCATGAGAGGGGAACGTAGGGAATCTGCACGTGCCAGATCTGTTTACCCAGTGCATCGAGACGGGAGATCGTTCCGTTGTCCTCCCCCACGAGCAGTCCGTCTTCGAAGAAATGCAGAGAGAGGACCGGACTCTCCACACGGCCGCGCCATCGCGTGTTCAGACCCGGTTCCAGGACCGCGACCTCTCCCTCTTCGCTGCCGGCGGCTATCCATCCATCGCGTTCGGCCAGGGCCGTAACCGGGCCGCCGATAGCGGCACTGATCCAGTCCAAGGGAGCCGCGGGCGCCTCCGGGAGCAGCGGCAGAAGCTTGTCCGACGGGGTTTCGTGAGAAACGCCTGTCGCCTGGCCCACGGTCGCGCCGTCGTCCGCCACAACCACCTCCGCGCCTCCCTCGGCAGTATCGACCCGCCATCCCGCCTCGGTGCGCGCGCAGGTGTATCGCTCCGTATCCGGCTCCGAATCCACGTAGAGCAGCGTCGCAATCTCGACACGGTCGTCCGGTTCGGCGCGGATGCGCAGGATCTCCTTCCGGTCGTCCGTCCCGCTCGTGCCCTCCTCCGGGATGCCGGCGCTCTGGAGGTGCAGGCAGAGGGGGTCGCCGTTCCGCTCCATTCGGCTGACCAGCCCTCGCGGCGCTTCCGCCACCTGCCCCTCCACGTGCCAGTGCCGTTCGACGATCGCCTCGCCACGACGTCGCACCGCGATCCGGTCGACCACCAGCGTCCACGCCCCTCGCTTCCGCACCGTGTGTCTCTGCCAGTCCACGTCGCCAAGCCCCTCGAGCGCGCTCCCCACAGCCAGGAAGTCGGCCCCTTCCTGCGCGTAGAGCAGCCGCGCGTATCGGTGCAAGTTCCCCGCGCCCTCGCCGTCCAGGGCCACGAAGACGCCGTTCTGCTGCCGCACGGTTTGGGACGTGTCCGCCCCCTGCTGGCCGACGGAGAGCCACGACGCCCCGCCCTCATGGTACCGAACGATGCAGTTCGCGTCATCGAAAGAGTGACTGGTCCCTGAGATCCCGTCGAGAACCAGGTGGA
>JASLMQ010000278.1 GCA_030746455.1 Candidatus Latescibacterota bacterium | reverse complement strand
GTGGGGATGAAACCCCGCCGTCGCATACACGTCTTCGTGCCGATCGGCCAGGGAAACCGCCCTTCGGCTCATCTCCAGATCGGTACCCACGTTAACGATCCGCAGCACGCCCGCCTCAGAGGCGTTTGCGATGACGGCCTCCAGGTCGGATTCGAACTGGGGGAAGCTGAGGTGGGCGTGGGTATCGACGAGCATAGGTGCCGCGATTTCCTGACGTGCGGACCTCAGTGTACCGCGGTCCCTTCGGGCACATCCGAATCGGGCGTGACCAGGGCGAGACATCCCTCCCCGGAGGCGGCAAGGAGCATCCCCTCGGAGACCACACCCCTGATCGTCGCGGGCTCCAGATTGGCCACAACCACCACCTGTTTGCCCACCAGCGCATCCGGAGCGTACTGTCGCGCGATCCCCGCTACCAGCTGGCGTGTCCCATCGCCCATGTTCACCTGAAGCCTCAGCAGTCGATCGGCTCCCTCGACCGGTTCCGCCGTTTCGACTCGGCCCACGCGCAGGTCCAGCTGCTGAAACGTGCTGAAAGGAATCACATCCCCGCCGTCTTCCGCCATATCCTGCTCCTCTCTTTCCTCATCGGGATCACCGCCCCCCATCTCGAGCACATCGAGTTCGATGCGCGGGAAGACAGGGCCAGCGGGTTGGACCTTCGAGTCGGGGCTGTACCCGCCCCAAGGCTGAAGGTCGTCAAACCGAACGTCGTCCAAGCGGCCCGGGGCCCCGATCTGCCCCCAGATCTCGGCAGCCTTGCCCGGCATGATCGGGTGCAGAAGGACTGCCAGGTGCCGCATCGTCTCGAGAAGCCCGTAGATCGTGGCCTCCAGCTCCGGACGTCTCGCAGGGTCCTTCGCCAGGTTCCAGGGGGCCTGGGTCTCGGCGAACCGATTGGCTTCCCGGACCATGGACCAGATCGCGTCGACGATGTCCGTCGGGCTCAGATCATCCAGCGCCTTCCTCACACCGTCCAGCGTCTGTGCTGCCTGAGTCCGTAGCCCTTCAAGGGCGGGAAGCCCTACATCGGCCCGTGAGACCTGACCATCGAGGTACCGCTCTGCCATGATCACAGTGCGGTTGAGCAGATTCCCCAGATCGTTGGCCAGCTCCGAATTGTACCGGTTGACGAAGGCCTGCTCGCTGAAGCTGCTGTCCAGCCCGAGCACCATCTCCCTCACCAGGAAGTACCGGAAGGGATCGACGCCGTACTTGTCCGCCAGGTCCAGCGGACGAATGACGTTGCCCAGGGACTTGCTCATCTTCTCCTCGTCCACGAGCCACCACCCGTGGGCCAGAACCGTCTGGGGAATCGGGAGCCCGGCAGCCTTGAGCATGGTCGGCCAGTACACGCAATGGGTAGTGACGATATCCTTGCCGATGAGGTGACACGACGCTGGCCACCAGCGCTCGAATTCCCGATAGTTGTCCCGATATCCCGCTGCGGTCACGTAGTTGATCAGGGCATCAAACCAGACATAGCATACATAGTCGTCGTCGAACGGCAGGGGGATGCCCCAGGACAGCCTGGACTTGGGGCGTGAGATGCACAGGTCGGTGAGTGGATTCCGTAGGAACCCCAGGATTTCGTTCCGCCGCGATATGGGTACGATGAAGCGTGGATGGCTTTCTATGTGATCGATCAGCCACTCCTGGTACTTGCCCATTCGGAAGAAGTAGTTGCGCTCCGAAATCTGGCTGACTTCGCGTCCACACTCGGGACACTTGGCGTCCACGAGGTCCTTCTCGGTCCAGAACCTCTCGTCCGGTATGCAGTACCAGCCCTCGTATTCGTCGGCGTAGATTTCACCCGCGTCGTAAAGCCGCTGAAGGACCTCTTGCACCACGGCCTTGTGCCTGTCCTGGGTGGTACGGATGAAATCGTCGTTCGAGATCCCGAGCGACTCCCAGAGCGACTGGAACCTGAGCACCATCTCATCGGCCTGCGCCTGAGGGGACACGCCACGTTTGGCCGCGGCCTCGTCCACCTTCTGACCGTGCTCGTCGGTCCCGGTCAGGAACAGGACATCGTCGCCCACGAGGCGATGGTACCTGGCGAACACGTCGGCCATGATGGTGGTGTAGGCGTGGCCGAGGTGGGGCTCGTCGTTGACGTAGTAGATCGGTGTGGTGATGTAGTACGTGCCCATTCGGTAAGCTCTCTTGGTTTGTCCCGCCCGGCCAAAGGGTCTGCCGGTTCGTCGGTGCAGTCGCGCGGTCGGCCTCTCCCTACGAGGCGGTGGGTCGCGTGGATGTGAAGCCCCGCAACTGCCGCCAGAACGAGACGAGGCCCACCAGGAGGTTCACGTGACGCTGGTTCATATCCAGAAGCGACTGCACCTTTCCAAGCGCCTGCGACAGGCGCTCGAGGTCGAACACGTGCGACAGGCGCTCGAGGTCCTCCAGCCGGGAGTGGTGCAGAACCTGGGGTCGCCCCCCATGCGAATACACCAGGACGTCCCTCAGCCAGATCCCGGATGCCTCGAGCAGGCCGATGGCCTTCTGCCGGTCGCTTGCCAGGTTCTCAAGGGCGGCGTAGGTCGGATACTCTTCGCCCCAGATGAGGGCCTCGAGGAACCGGTAGGCCCGATCCTGGATGTCCTCGAGGTCGGCATCCGCCTGCGCGATGGCCCGCCTGAGATTGCCGCCGCTCGCACGCGCCACGAAGTCGGCCACGTCGGCCCCGATTGACCAGCGATTGACCAGGGCACCGGAGACCTCCTGACTGGAAAGAGCAGGGTACTTGACCGCCTGACAGCGTGAGACGAGCGTTGGTAGCAGGGCCTCGACCGAGTGCGCGGTGAGAAGCAGCAGCGACCTGTCGGGGGGCTCCTCCAGCGTCTTCAGCAGGGCGTTGGCCCCCTCGGGACGCATCTGATCGGCATGCAGGATCACGGCGGTTCGCCACGCGCCCTCGTAGGATCCATAGGAGAACCGCCTTTGCAGCTCCCGGATGCGGTCCACCGAGATCGTCGCCGACCTCTCGAGAGCCGGGTACCCGTAGGGGTCCTCGATCACCTTCTGTACGAGGTCCCACTCGGCCTCCTGACTCGTCCGGACCGGAAACGGCAGCAGGACCGAGAAATCGGGATGGTTCATGGCCGCGGTCTTGCGGCACGATCTACAGGTGTTGCAGGCCCCCGCCGAACCGTCATCGCAGTGAAGCGATCGGGCCGTTTCGAGGGCAGCCGCCACCTTCCCGGTCTCCTCGGGACCGTAGAACAGCATCGCATGCGGCATCCGCTCGCCGCCGAGGACGCGCCTGAGCGTCCGGAGGGCACGTGCCTGACCCACCACGCTTTGTTCGAACATGGCCCTGCCCCGTACCTGCGACGAGAAGGCGACTACCGGGTCTGAAAAAGCCGTCGGAACGGAATGCTCCCAACGGCTCCTCGCGTGCCCAACCAGCCGGGCGACCGGCAATGGTAAGCCGGAAACGGTGCCGTGTCAAGGGTTTTGGGCGTCACGGAGGCGCCTGCCAGCAACGACCTCGGCCCAATCGGTCGCCTCGCCCCGGAGGGCCTTCAGCATCACGAGTGCATCTTCTTTGGGACGGCTGTAATAGCCCTCCCGGACTGCGATAGTCTGGAACCCCGCGCCGCTGTAGAGGCGGATGGCCGGGGCGTTGGATGCACGCACCTCCAGACTCACGAGGTTGACCGACCGCCCCCCGAGATCCGCCAGCACCCGATCCAGCAGACGTCTGCCCAGCCCACGCCTCTGCAGCGATGGACGAATCGCGAAATCGGCCAGATGGAATTCGTCCGGGACG
>JASLMQ010000277.1 GCA_030746455.1 Candidatus Latescibacterota bacterium | reverse complement strand
TCTGCCTTTTGCCTTCTGCCGAGATTACGAATCAGCTTACTAAGGGCAACGCTTCGCCGTTACCCGCTCACCAACCACAGTGGAGTACCCAATGAAGATTACTGATGTTACCGTTCAGCTCGTCCAGTCCGACTGCGGCCGCAAGTGGACGAACGTCCGCGTCCACACCGACGAGGGCCTCACCGGGATCGGCGAGGGCACGTACAGCCACAAGGAGACCGTGGTCCGCGCGATGGTGGAGGACCTCAAGGCCCACATCATCGGGCGCGATCCCATGGACGCCGAAGGCATCTACCACGAGCTCTACGCCGGCGCGCGAACGGGATACCGGACGGGCGGCATCATGTTCACCAGCGCGATCAGCGGCATCGACCAGGCGTTGTGGGACCTCAAGGGCAGGGCGTTGAACGTCCCCGTGTGCGCCCTCCTCGGCGGTCCCCGCGAGGCCAGGGTCCCGGTCTACTCCCACTTCGGCGGGCGGGACATCCCGTCCATGGTCGACAGCGCGCAGAAGATGCTCGACGAGGGCTTCAACGCCATCAAGTCGGGTATCTCGATCGCCGAGTCCAAGGGGCCGAAGATCACGCGCGAGCAGCTTCGAAATATCGACGCCAAGTACGAAGCGTTGCGCGAGGCCGTGGGACCCGACATCGAGATCATGGACGACCCTCACGCCCTTTTCGATCCGCCCACAGCGCTGGAGATCGCGCGCCTGCTGGAACCCTATCGCCTGCTCTTCTTCGAGGAGCCCACGATCCCCGAGGACCCCGAGGGCTACGCGCGCGTGAGGCAGGGCACCGCGACCCCGATCGCCGGCTCCGAGCGCCTCACCAGCAAGCACCGGTACAACGACTTCTTCAAGGCCGGCGCGGTCGACGTCGCCCAGCCCGACATCGTCTACATCGGCGGCATCACCGAGATGAAGAAGGTGGCTGCCCACGCGGAGACCTACCAGGTCGTGATCGCCCCGCACAACACCAAAGGTCCCGTGGGCATCATGGCCGCGGCACACGTGATGGCCGCCATCCCCAACGCCCTCATTCAGGAGTTCATCGCGCCCAGCCGCATCCCCTGGCGCAACGAGGTGCTCGTCGACCCCTTGGTCGTCGAAGACAGCTGTCTCGTCATCGCCGATCGCCCGGGACTGGGCATCGAGTTCGACGAGGAGGCTTTGAAGCCGCATGTGGTTGAGTGAGGCAGGCAGAAGGCAAAAGGCAGAGGGCAGAGGGGACACCGCCTCAGGGGGCCGCGTATCCTATGAGTGACTGCATCTCGCAGCAGGTCCACTCGTGACGGCCGTAGGCCCGGTTTCACCTTTGCCTTTTGCCCTCTGCCTTCTGCCGACATTGAGAATCCGACCGATTGGTTCTATACCGTCAGTTAGTATCACATCACAAAGACACGCCAGAAGGGAGAGCTGAAATGAAGAAGCTCAAGGTCGCCGTTATCGGCCAGGGTCGAAGCGGCCGGCAGATCCACACCAGCTATCTGTCTGCGGACAAACGATTCGAGATCGCCGCTGTCGTGGACCTGCTCAAGAAACGCAGGGACATGGCCGCTGCCGACTACGGGTGCGACGTGTATCGCGACTACCGGAAGATGCTCGAGCGCGACGACCTCGACCTCGTCGTCAACGCCAGCTACAGCTACATGCACTCGCCCATCAACCTGGCGATCCTCAAGGCCGGCCACAACCTGCTCTCGGAAAAGCCGCTGGCCCCCCACGCCAAGGACGTCGATCGCCTCATCCGGATGTCGAAGAAGACGGGCAAGGTGTTCGCGATCTACCAGCAGTCCAGGTACGCGCCCTACTTCCAGCAAGTGCAGAAGGTCATCAAGTCGGGCGTGCTCGGACGTATCGTTCAGATCTCCCTTCAGTTCAACGGCCACTCGCGGCGCTGGGACTGGCAGACCCTCACCCGCCGCAAGGGCGGCAACCTGCTCAACACGGGGCCGCACCCCATGGACCAGGCGCTTCAGCTCTTCGGCGAGGGCATGCCCAAGGTCACTTGCTTCATGGACAACACGGAGGGTTCGTTCGGCAACGCCGAGAACCACGTGAAGGTCCTGCTGAGCGGGAAGGACCGTCCCCTGATCGACGTCGAGATCTCCTCCTGCTGCGCCTACCCGCCCTTCACCTATCAGGTCTACGGCAGCCGCGGCGGGCTCACGGCGACCACGTCGACCGCGGAGTGGAAGTACTACAAGATCAAGGAGAGCCCGAAGCAGAAGCTCATCTTGGACCCGATCGAGGACGCCAAGGGCGAGCCCGCGTACGTGCGCGAGGACCTGAAGTGGCATACCGAGACCTGGTCGGCCGACGAGGAGAAGAAGCGCGGTGCGACCTACTCCGCGGCCGCGGCCCCCACCCAGGGCGGCATGACCGGCAAGTTCTACAACATGCTCCACAAGACCCTCACGCGGGGCCGGCCGCTCGAGATCACGCCCGAGCAGGTGCGCCGTCAGATCGCCGTGATCGAGGAGTGCCACAAGCAGAATCCCCAGATTTGGGGAAGACCGAAGTCTTGACTTGGGGAACTTGGTCTGGAGGCAGGCCCGAACCCACTACCCCGGGTACTTCCGGTGCCACTCCGGAACGCATGCTGCCTCTTAGCGACTGCAGAGGCAGTGCCAGGCAACCGGGCACGCAGGGGGTGGGGAGGCAGGTTGATGGCGGGCGCTGGTGTTGCGGCGTAGGTTCATAGCCCGCCGCAGGCGGGGTTGGTGGCTCCAGCGCAGGGGTTTAGCCCTGCGCTGGCGTTGGGGAAGTAGGTTGATGCCGGGCCCTCGAGCGGCTTTGTTTGCGGGGGTGCCCATTGGCTGGGCCGCGGAGGCCCCAAGGCTACGCGTGCTCTTGCGCGTTGCCCGATGCGATAGGTGGACCGAGATTGCCACGGCCCGGGTTCCGATGACGGAACCCGGGCCTCGCAATGACAATCGCGGTAGCGCTAGGGAACGGCTTTCAGCCTGCCGCAGGCAGGGTTGGTGGTCCGAGCGCGGGGGTTTAGCCCCGCGCTGGGGGGGTCAGGCCCGGCGTCCCTGCCGCCATTTCAATCACGCCGACCCATCGCTCGATCCCGTCGCCGCCTCTCGCCCGTAACCCCTCCGTCCCTCCTCCCTACCCCTGCCCGCCATCTCACAGGCGCGAGTCGTACGCGCCTGTGAGGGCGTGTTTGCACCCTACTCCATCGCAAGGTCGTACAGGTCTACCACTGAGCCTGCCCGAAAATTCTCGCGGGCCTCCTCGTCCTTCCTTCGTGCTCGTAGCCTGCCCCGGGCTTGACGCGGGGTGCCCTCCGTGGTTCAGCTGTCTTGGAATTGGGGTCAGGTCGCTGCCCTCCTGATCCCCTCCCCCATCTTACGGACCCGACTCCGCGTGTTGTCCGGGTGCATCGGAACCAGCACGCTGCGGCTCAGGATGTCCAGCGAGTCGCTGCACATATCCATCGTGTACTTCACCTTCAGCTTCCGGTTCTCGGGGAAGTTGAAGGGGTTCATCCTCGGGTGATGGCCGCCCTGCTTGCGCAGGATCGGATCCCACCGCGTGTACACGTGCCGGCCCGTGTCGATGGGTAGGAACGCCCCCACCCGTTCCTTCCTAAGCCGCTTCGAGAACGCCCGCGCCTCCGTCTCCGTGGGAAAGATGAATCCCAGGTTCGTCCCGCAATCGTGGCCCAGGCTGTTGTTCTTGATCGACGTCAGTCCCGCGTCCTCTCCGGCCCGGATCAGCCCGGCCTTGTGCGACCGCATCTTCAAGAGCATCCCGTCGATCCGCGTCAGCTGACCGTTGAGGATCGCCCCCGACACCTCCGTCGCCCTGAGATTGTGGCCCGCGAACTGCAGGTCGTCGCGCTTCTCCTCGGGATTCCAGTAGTACGAGCAGCAGTCCACCGCCACCGAACCGCGATCGTACGTAGTGCGGTTGTTCGTTGCGAACGCGCCGCCCTCACCGCTCGACATGTTCTTGTAGTAGTTGAAGCTGAAGGCGCCTGCGTGGCCGATCGAGCCCAGGGCCTTGCCCTCGTATCCCCCGCCCACCGCCTGGCACGCGTCCTCCAGTACCAGGAGCTTGTGCTTCCGGGCCACCCGCATGATCGCCTTCATATTGCACGACAGGCCCCACATGTGCACGGGGATCACGGCCCGCGTCGCCGGCGTGATCCGTCGCTCCAGGTCCTTCGCGCACAGCGTGATCGATTCGTCCACGTCGGCCACGATCGGGATCGCACCAGCGGCCAGCACCGCGAGCGCGGTGGCCATATACGTGCAGGCCGGCACGATCACCGCGTCACCGGGCCCGATCTTCATCCCCACGAGTGCCGCGTAGAGCGCCGACGTTCCGCTCGTGGTCATCCGCACGTACTTCACGCCCAGGTGCTTGCCCCAGGCCGCCTCGAACCGGTCGCACTCCCCCTTCTCCCGATACCTGAACATCTTCCCGCCATCGAACAGTCGCTCGATCCGCTTCAGCTCCACACCGCCGATTCGATACACCAGTCGTCCTCCCTCGTCACGGCTCCTGAGGGCGGATCCTCCTCCGCTGTAGCTGCGGAGGACCAGCACATGGGTCCGCCCCGGCAAGGTTGGGTTTTTCGTGAACGATGCGACCCGCAGGGGCGACGCATGCGTCGCCCCTGCTTCCCCCCTTCCCGCGCCGGGAAGGGGGGACAGGGGGGTTAGGTAACCGGATGCTGCTGCGACACCGACCACGCGTAGGCGGGCTCGTACGCGAAGGCCTGCCGCGCCCGCGCGCAGCCCAGCGGCGACGTGGTGCCGGGCAGCAGACCCTGGACCTCCACGCCGGCCCCGAAGTGCCGTCTCACCAGCGTCATCGTGTCCTCATCCAGCACCACGCGCGGCCCGGTGATGTTGTAGGGCCCGGACTCGACCGTCTCCGCCTCGCAGGCCAGGCGACAGGCCGCTGCCGCGTCGCGCGCGTCGGTCCGCGTCCACAGCAGCCAGCCGCCCTTCGCGGGATCGGCGGCCACGCGCTCGATGTCCTCGGCGAGCCGCTCGGGCGCCCGAATCCCCATGAACCGGAACGACAGGATCGTCATACCGTGGTTGGCCACGAAGTAGTCCGCCGACCCTTCTCCCGCCACCTTCGAGTGGGCGTAGGCGTTCACCGGCATCAACGGATGGTCTTCATCCATCGGCACGTAGAGCGGCGGGGCCTGCGCCAGACCGTACACCTGCCCACTCGATGCCGAGACCACACGCTTGATCCCCGCCTCGGCGCACGCGAAGAACACGTTGAAGGTGCCCCGCGTGTTGTCGCCGTAGGTCTGTGTCTCGGAGACGATTCCGGAGTTGGCCCACGCGCCCAGGTGGATCACCGCCCCCGCGTCGGCTTGAGCCAAGCCCTTCTGGACCGCAGCCTCATCCGTGATGTCCACACGCTCGAAGCTCCCGACTTCCTCAGCGGGCGGCTTCACGTCCCACCCGATGGCGGTGTGTCCCGCGGCAACCAGGTCCTTCATCACGAATCGGCCGATCTGCCCGCTGCTGCCCGTTACGACGATCTTCATGGCCCCTCCCTCGGTCAGGATCTTCGCTCAGCAGAACTGCTCTCATTGCTCTTTCACGACCACGGACCATAGACCACAGACCACGGACCGCAGACAATCCACCCTCACGCCGCATACAGAGAGAGCAGGAGAAGCCCGCATAGGATACGGGTTTCTCCTGCCCAGAGCAATTGCCAAATGGTGGTTGCGGACGGCTTGCTCTTAGGACGGCTGCGGGGATCCCTCCAACGGGGGAGCCTCCAATGCGTCGTCGTCCGTTTCCCACCACCCTCTCCCCCTGGGCAGCAGGCCCTTCGGCCCCAGCTCGCCAGCCAGGAAGCGGTACGGGTGCTGACTAAGAAGAGAAGTGGAGACGA
>JASLMQ010000276.1 GCA_030746455.1 Candidatus Latescibacterota bacterium | reverse complement strand
TCGCGATCCCGGGTGATGGCCGTGTAGCCCGATCCCCCGGACAGGTCGGCATACAGATTGTCGTACTTCCGCATCATCTCCGGCACCCGTCCCCCCGGAAGCACCGGAAGGTTCGGATATCCGCCCTTCTTGTACTCGTCGTCGCCCGAGATGTGCGACCAGAAGGTTGCGTGGCCGATGAAGCGCGTCTCCGGGCACTCGATGATAGCACGCTCCAGCGTCTCGATGCTCCCGCCGTACCAGTAGTCCGGCCGGGGATACAGAGGACGTCCCTCGATCGACCGGGCCGGATAGCTGAGATGGATCGTGATGGGAAGCCCCATCTCCCCGCAGGCGTGGTAAAGCCGGATCGCATCGGGATCGTCGAACAGCAGACGCACCTTGAGCTCGCCGGCCAGCTTCACCCCGTGAATATCGACCGCCGCTCTCAGCCGGTCGATCGCGTCGGGCCGCTTGGGGTGTGGCATGTAGCCCAGCACGAACCGATCGGGTGCCTCTCGCCCCACCGAAAGCACGTCCTCGAATGGAATGGCGACCTTGCCGATGGGCAGATGGGCGTTGGTCTTCTGGCTGTAGTCTTCAGGGCCGCACTCCCACGTGAGCAGCCACATCTTGTCGATGCCCTGGGCGTCCATGTTTTCCAGGATCTTCTTCGCGTTGTGCCCGTGCCAGTTCGGGTGATTGTGCGCGTCTATCAACATCGCGTCGTCCTTCCTTTCTCCGCAGGGTTCACCGGAGCTATCCCACGGTCACCTCGCCCCCGTCCCTGGCCGACTCGTAGACCGCCCGCACCACCGCGAGGGATCGCCTCCCTTCCTCGCCGTTCACCGCGGGTTCTCGGTCGTTGTGGATGGCCTCCACGAAATCGGCGATCTGCCTACGGTGCGCCTCTCCCCCCACCTCGAGCACGGCCGCCGCACCAGAGTGATCCACCGTGAACTCCTCCACCTCCCTCGCACCCTCATCGAAGGTCTCCCAGTGCTTGACCCACGTATCCTCCGTGCCCTCCAGGACGATGGTGCCCTTGGTGCCGTGAAGCTCGATCCGCTGCTGGAAGTCCGGATGGATGGAGGTGGTCGCCTGGATCACCCCGAGGGCGCCGCTGGCGTATCTCACGGCCGCCACGCAGGTGTCTTCTACCTCGATGTTCTCGTGCGCCAAGATCCCGGTGTAGGCCTTCACAGTCGCAACGTCCCCCGCCAGATGCAGGAGCAAGTCCAGTCCGTGCACGCCCTGGTTGATCAGGGCCCCCCCGCCGTCCAGCGCAAGCGTTCCCTTCCACCTGGACCCGTCGTAGTAGTCCTGTGGCCTGTAGAACTTCATGTAGCAGTCGGCCATCACCAGGTCCCCGATCGTTCCCTCCTCGACCGCCCGCTTGACCTCGACCGAAGCATCGAGAAACCGGAGCTGGAAAATCACGCCGAGCCTCACCCCCTGCTTTTGGCATGTCTCGATCAGCGCGTCGGCCTTGTCGAGGGCGATCTCGATCGGCTTCTCCACCAGAATGTGCATCCCTGCCTTTGCAGCCGGTATGCCGTACTGCGCATGCTCCCCGCTGGCGGTGCAGACCGACACGGCATCGACCCCCCCGGACTCGAGCATGCCCTCGAAATCCGTTGTCGGCTCACCGCCGTAGGTGTCCGTCAGGCCCTTCGCTCGGTCCAGATCCCTTGAGCTCACGTACGCCAGCTCCGTTCCCTCGAACTCGGAGATCACCTTCGCGTGCATCTCCCCGATCATCCCGGCGCCCACAACCGCGAATCGGATGGGTTCCATCGCAGGTCACTCCTTTCGTCAGCTCTTCGGCTATCTGTGTCCCACCTGGCTCTGGGGAAAGTCGATCGAGCCACCGCCTCCGCAAGCGAAATGCGGTGAGAGGATTCCCACCGCAAGGTAAGATGCCAGCCGGCCTCCTTGCCACGAGCGACGCTACCCACGATGCTGCTGCCACGCCTCGATCATCGCCAGCACGTTCTCCCAGACCGTGTCGGACGGATCGGTCACGTTGTCCACCGGCGACAGCACGAACCCATCCGGTCCCAGTGCAT
>JASLMQ010000275.1 GCA_030746455.1 Candidatus Latescibacterota bacterium | reverse complement strand
CGATCCGACCGAAATACGGAGCCCGAACAGCACGAACGGTGACATCTACGGCAAGACCGGCACCCGTGCCGGAGCTTCCCGATGCTGCCGCCACCTTCGCTCCCACTGTCGGAATGATGATCTCCGGACGCATCACGCCGGCCCGGATCTGTGTCGCCCCAGAGATGGAGGCCTCTTTCCCGCCGTTCTCCCTCAGCAGCCCGAACGTCTTCGGGGCCATGGCGATCTCGCCGAATCCCTCGGTCACAATAACCGTCAGGCCGATTTCCTCGGTGCCCGTGATCGCTACTCCCAGATCGTACCCCAGCAGCTGTCGCAAGTCGCCATCGCGGATACCCCCGCCGATCACCCCGACCGCCCCCGCCTCCTTCGCTCGCATGAGGACCTCGAGATCGATCACGCCTCCTCCCACGAGGATCTTGCCCTCGCAATCCGAGTCGATGTCCCGTTCGTTGAGGATCTGCTCGGGTGCTTCGGCAACGGGATGCAGCGTTCCCCAGCGTTCGCCGCCAACCCCGAAGATGCCCTGGATGAAGGACCCCTCCGTCTCGATCACGGCGCCCTGTCCGGGGGTGACCTCCACGACTGTCCCCTCAACGTAGGCCTGCACATCGACCGGCCGAGGGGGCACCCGCAGTATCACCTGGCCCGTGACGGGGGAAATGCTCTCGACGGTTCCGGTCACCGGCGATTCCACGACCGTCTTGAACCACCTGATAAACGGACGCGTCTCGGCGATCGGCTCTCCCGCTTCCACCGGGTCGCCTTCCCTCTTCAGCATGTACGCCGGCAGTTCATCGGGGGTAATGCCGAGCCGGTTCACCAGATTCAGGGAGGTCGCGTCTCCCGGCAGATCCGCCCTGGCCACCACCTGGTCCCGCCGCACCGCATCTCCCTGCGCAACCAGCACCTCCCCGACCAGGGGGAGCTGCCGGCGCCTTCGCACGGTGGCCCGCCTTGAGACGCGCAGGCCGGGTGTGTACACGTGTGCCATGCTCAATGGTCCCAGTCCGGGGCCCCGTGGTACCCCTCAATCGATCTTCATCTTCGGGTCAAGGGCGTCGCGCAGCCCATCTCCCAGCAGGTTGTACGCTGTGACGGTCGAGAAGATGGCGGCCCCCGGCACGACAACCAGCCACCACGCCGATGCGTTGCTTCGGGCACCGGCCAGCAGGGATCCCCAAGTTATGGCCTCTGCAGGGACACCGATCCCCAGGAAGCTCAGCCCGGACTCGGCGAGAATGGCTCCTGCAACCCCGAAGGCCGCTGGGATCAGGACCGGCGCGATCGCGTTCGGAAGAATGTGGACGAACATGATCCGGGTGCTGGAGTACCCGAGGCTGCTGGCGGCAGAGACGAAATCATAGCTACGAACCTGAAGGAACTGGGCGCGCGTGAGGCGCGCGATGCCCACCCAGCCGGTGAATCCGATGATGACCATGATGAAGAAGAGGCTGGGCGGAAAGAAAGCTGCCGAGGTGATGATCAGGAAGAACGAAGGTATGGCCGCCCACAGCTCGAAGAAACGGGAAAGGACGATATCGACCCAGCCACCGAAATAGCCTGCGAGCGACCCCAGGGTCACGCCGATCGTCAGCGATATACCCACCGAGACCAGGCCGATGGTGAGAGAATACCGGGAGGCGTGGATCAGGCCGGCCAGGACGTCACGCCCGAGTCGGTCGGTTCCCAGCAGATGGTTGGCCCCGGGGGGCTCGTACTTATCCCCCAAGTGGATCTCGTCCGGTGCGTAAGGGATCGGAGGGAAGATCGCCCGATCGGCCTTGAGTCGTTTGAAGTTCCTCCGCCTTCGGAGCACATCCGGCCAATCCGTCAGGCCAAGATACACCGCGTACTGCCTGAACGCGGGGAAGTATGTCTCGCCCTTGTAGACCATGTAATAGGGTTTGTTCCCCGCAAGCAGGTCCGCCGATATCGCCACCAATGCCAGAAGACAGATGGCAGTCAGGCTCGCAACGGCGAGGCGGTTCTTCCTGAACTGGCGCCAGACGAGCCCTCGATAGCTCATCCCGGCACGCGGCGCTTCCTGCCCCTCCGGCTCGTCCTGACCACCCCCTGCGTGGGGCTTCTCCTCCAGGTCCGATGTCATAGGTCTATCCCTGGATCTCAGAGAATTGGATGCGGGGATCCACAACCGTCAGCAGGATGTCGGCCAGCAGGATACCCACAAGCGACAGCGTGGACCCGATCGTGAAGATCGCCATCACCATCGGGTAGTCCCGGACCAGCACCGACTGGAAGGCAAGATACCCGACGCCGGGGATCGTGAATATGGTCTCGATGAATACCGATCCGGCGATGAGTCCTGGCAGGAGGCTTGCCAGGATCGTGACGATCGGGATCAGGGAATTCCTCAGCACGTGCCGCAGCACCACGACCCGCTCCGCCAGCCCCTTCGCGCGTGCCGTTCGAACGTAGTCAAGCCGTAGGTTCTCCAGCATGCTCGTCCGCATGAAGCGCGAGATGCCCGCGAAGCTGGCATAGCACGAGGCCAGAACCGGCAACGCCATGTGATGCGCGTGGTCCACGAATAGACGCCAGTATCCCCACTCGGTCGTTGCCTCGAGGGACTGGATACCAGATGCGGGAAACCAGTAGAGGAACTCCTTGTTGCAGAAGAAGATGATCAGCAGCATACCCACCCAAAACGACGGCATGGACCAGAGCATGAACGTCCCCGTGGTGAGCACCCGATCGGCTGGCGTGTTCTGCCTGACCGCGAGAAAGACGCCCAGTGGTATCCCTACCAGGTAGGCGATGAACAGGCTGATGACATTGATCCGGATCGTGATCGGGATCCGTTCCAGAATCCGCTTGATGACAGGCTGCTGGTCCTTGAAGGATCTACCGAAGTCCAGCGTCGACAAACGCAGCTCACCCGTTTGCAGAAGCACCAGGCCGGAGCCGCTGTACCGGTAGTTATCCCTCAGCCTGAGTGACTTGGTCTCCCAGAAAGACGACGCCACGAGCTCATCCGCGCTCTGCGGTAGACGCTGGCGCAGCAACACCAGGAAAGCCTGCTTCCGTGCCGCTCCACCGAGCGCCTCCAGCTCCGCACGCTCCGCAGAGGGAAGGTCGCCGGCCACTCGGTCGACCAGGTATGCAGCCCGATCGAAGTCGCTCATCGGCTCGATGCGCAGCACAAGCTTTGCCAGCCAACTCAGGTACTGGATCGCGATTGGCTTATCGAGCCCGAGCTGCCGTCGGAGCTCCTGCCGGGTCTTCTCAAGGTCCGCCTGTCTGTCCGTGGAAATTCCCTCTCCGCCGGCCGCCCCGCCCAGGAACAGATCGACCGGGTCTCCGGGTGCAAGGTGCATCACGAAGAAGGAGATGAGGGTGATCCCGATCAGGGTCGGAATGATCAGCAGAACACGGCGTACGATGTATTCGGCCATGAGTCGGGGCTTTGGCGCCCGTCTTCAGCGCCTCCTAGAGGATGCTCATAGGGTCATCTATAGAGTCGATCGGCCGGATCGACCCACCACTCCTGCGAGTCCGCCCCCCACTTGTACCACACCACACCTCGGAACCGACGGCTGTACGCGGTGGCCCCACGCTGCTTCCACAGAAACGTGTAGGGCTGGGCCTCGTGCAGGATCTCCTGGAACCGGCGGTAAAGCGCGATTCGCTTGTCCAGGTCGAACTCACGACGGTAGGCCTCCAGAATCGAGTCCACCTCAGCGCTCTTGAAGCTGATGAAGTTGGATCCCGTGGCCTCGGCCTGCGACGAATGCCAGATTTGGAAGGCGTCAGGCGAGAAACGCAGGCTGCCCGTCCAGCCCAGCGTGACGGCCGCGAAATCCTTCTTCTTCACGCGTTCCAGGAAGATCGACCAGTCGAGTTCGCGCACTTCGCACACGATGCCGATGTCCTGAAGCTCATGCTGAAGGACCAGAGCGATGTCCTTGCGGAGCTGATTCCCGGAGTTCACGAGGAACTCGAACTGGAAAGGCGTCCGCTCCCCGTCGATCAGCTTGTCCAAGATGCCGTCGTTATCCGCGTCCTCCCATCCGGCCTCCTCCAGCAGGCCCAAGGCGTGATCCGGATCGTACGCGTAAGGCTTCAGGTCGTGGTTGTACTCTGGGCGGAACTTGTGGATCGGTCCCTCGACGGTTTCGCCCAGACCGAACAGAAGGTTCTCGACCATGCTCCGCCGGTCGGTCAGGAAGGTCATCGCCCGACGCACCCGCACATCGCGGAAGATCGGATGGGCGTTGTTCCAGCCTATGTAGGTGTAACCCGATGAGTAGTCGATCCCCTTGAGGAACTGCTTGATGAACTCGGGAGACCAGCTCTTGT
>JASLMQ010000274.1 GCA_030746455.1 Candidatus Latescibacterota bacterium | reverse complement strand
GCAGACGCACGTCCTCGCTCTTGTCTCCATCGAGGATGAACCGGTAGAGGTCCACCGCGCCGACCACACGGTCGTGCCGCACGAGACGGATGCCCCTCAGGGATCCGTTCGGAGCGGGGCCGGCTGCCCGGTAGAGTGCGTGCAAGACGGTGGCCGACCCGCTGAGGATGTAGGCACCGGGGCTCCTCACCTCTCCGACCACGAAGACCTCAATCGATCTGAGCTTGCCGAGGGAGACGCTCACAAGGGCCCTCGCCTCAGCGGGATCCTCGTGTATACTCGAGTACGCACGAGATAGGAAGCGGGCGATGGTGCCCTTGAGTTCCCCCAGTGGGATGCCCCCCACCTGGAGCCGGCCGACCTTGGGGATAATGATGCCACCTTCGCCGTCGACGGTCAGAGTGTATCCGAGCTCGACCTCCCCCCAGACGTGGACGATGATTTCGTCTCCGGGACCAATGGGGTAGCCTGGATCCACAGCGCCGATGGCCGAGGGGCCGAAGCCGTTCGTTGGACGCGCCAGGATGTCATGGCCGAAGGGCATCGTGTCCTGCGATGCGATACGCACGGCCAGTCTTTGGGCCTGCTCCAGGAGGGCGCGGAGCGAGTCCCGGCAGGCCGCTTCGTTTGGTAGCAGCTCCCGGGTTGCCTTCTCCTGCGCAAGGGGCTGCCCAGTACCGGCCATAACCCACGCGCACGCGATGGCCCCAATCACAAGGCACGAGATTCGTCCCAGCGCTGTCTTCATATGTCTGTCTCCAGTGGACATTGCAGACAGGCCATCCTCTTGGAAATCAATCGTTCCGCCCACCGTCCTCCGTCCGTGACAGCCGCCTGCCGACGAGGGCATCAAGCGGGGCGGCTTCGTTCTTTCGCTGCCGTCCGCTTCGGACACCCCACGCCGCCTTCACTCTCTCCAGATCTCTCCTGAATTCCTCGAGTATCGGTTCCATTCGGCCCGACTGGCGGTTGCGCTCGAGGTACTCAAGAACGAAGGCCAGAAAGACAGCAACCAACAACCCGACAACCGCGCTGAGCAGCACGGTCCGTCTCCGATTGGTGACTGCAGGTATGCCGGTTCCGGAGGCTTCCCCCAGTATCTCGAAATGCGGGGCTTCCTTCCGGGCCTGGATCCGTGCCAGCTCGTACTGGCTGGCCAGGGTGGAGTAGATGCTCGACTTCAGATTGACCTGACGCTGGATGTGTGAGAGTTGTATGGAGAGCGCCGGATCCTGGATGGCCACGTTCGCCCGACGGAATGCGACCAGGGAATCCTCCGCCGCCCTGAGTTCGGCCTCCTCCGTCTTCATCCGGGTCTCGATGAACGCCAGGTCCTCGGCGACCTGTTCTTTCTGCTTCTCCGTGTAGAAGATCACCAGCTCTTCGACATAGGCGTTCGCAGCGGCGGCGGCCATTGCGGGGTCCTCGAGCGTCACTGCGATCGTGATGACACCCGACGCGTCCTGTGCAAACTCCGAGCACGCCGCTAACCCGTCGAGGGACTGCTTGGTCTTGCCGCCCCCGAGGAAGTCGCCGAAGCGGATGGAGTCCGGCCGGTCGTCGAGCGTATGGGGCAGGACCCGGTCGAGGACGCTTCTCCGGATCGACAGGCCTTGGAGAGCCACGAGATACTTGCCCGACCGGCGCACGAGCTCCGCTGATCGGCCGTCCAGTTCCAGATCGCGCTCCCGTGAAGGCAGCACATTGGCCTCAGCGCGGTACGCAGGTCTACGGGTTGTCGCGAGGGCGAACGACGCAAGGACGCAGACGACAACAGCCCAGAAGATGAGCCACCGCCGCCGGACCAACACCTCCAGGTAGTCCAGCAGCTCGATCTCCTCCTCTGCGGGAGGCTCGGGGGGCCGACTGGGCGTGGGCGCCAGGTCGGCGAAATCCGGAGCGGCCTCGGGGCGATTCATCTCGTCTACTCCTGTCGGGTTTGTCAGCCGGCAGCGTGCGAAATTCCGGGTTTCCCAGGCCAAGACCGTCGCTGGCAGACAGAGCCGAATGATCCCGGGTGACCCGTGTCCTGCCGATGGGCACCAAAGAAGACAACCGCCCTGAAAAGCTGCGAAGGTCAAGCGAAATCCTGGGCGGCGCGACACGCCCTGCGGGCGGGCTGCCTTCCACCGGCCGCCGGGCTGGATCGAGTAGACTTGGAAAGGGAGCTCGCGGGCTCTGTTCCCTGGCTCCCAGAAAGGACTTGACACCTCGAGCCCGTTTTGCGTATTCTTGCGTAAGCGAAAGGAACATAAGGAGTTGGTGACGTGATCATCGTTGCGTTCCTGGTGCTGGTGCCCCTACTCTTCGTCCTGCTGCCCATCCGGATCTGCGGCTCCGGCCGCTACGAGGACGGTGTCGCCACCTTCTGGGGATGGGTCAGGCCGTGGGCGGGCCTGGTGGGGGTACGGATCTCCTACACGGAGGGACAGCTCCGGGCCGGGTTGATGCTGCTCGGGTGGGTGCCGCTCAGCTTTGACCTGAGGCGGTCAGGGGAGGGGACATCCGAAGGCGACGGAGAGTCGATTCAGTCGGACCCGGTCGAGCCGGCGAAGCCCGGACCCGAGGCGGCTGGGCCCGGGGAGGCCGACACGAGGAAACCCGAGGAGGCGCAGTCGGAGCAAGCGGATGGGGCGGAAGTCGAGCCCGGTACTCCCCTGCGAGAACGGGCCGCTGGTACCAGGGAACTGATCGGACGGATTCGTCTCTATGCCAGGAAGCTGAGAGGCCCGGTTCTCCGCTTCCTGGGCCGGATGCTCCACGTGGTTCGCCTCCGTCGTGTTGCCTGCAGGCTGACCGTCGGCGCGCCGGATCCGGCCACGACGGGGAAGATCTTCGGCTACGCTCTGGCCATCCAGAACGTCCTGGGGGAGAGGGCCGACCTTCAGGTGACGCCAGATTTCGAGCGCGTGAGGCTGGAAGGACGGTTGCGGCTGGAGGCCGTCGTCTACCTGTACCGGTTGCTCTGGGCCGTTGTGTGCATTGCGACAAGGGCGGCCCTCGCGTGGCTCGCCGATGTTTGGGTACGCAAGAGGCGCAGACGGAAGACGGTTCGGTCCCCGGCAACGGGCTGATGGTTGTCGGGATTCCGTGCTGAGATCTGTCCCGAGGCCCTGAAGGGGTCTCCGTGAGGGTCCCAGGATCAAGGAGGCGATATGTCGGTGGAGAACCTGATCAAGACGGTGCTGGAGGAGTTCCGGCAGATCGTCAAGACGGAAACGGTGGTTGGCGAGCCCGTCGTGGTGGGGGAGACGGTGATCGTGCCGGTCACCAAGATCTCCTTCGGCTTCGGCGCTGGTGGTGGAAAGGGTGGTAAGGGTGGCAAGGACGACGCGGGCAGCGGGACCGGCGGTGGGGCGTCCGTGGAGCCGATCGCGTTCATCGTGATCCGGAACGGGAAGGCGCAGCTGCTCCCGCTCGAGGACAAGGGCATGTCGGTCGGCAAGCTGCTGGAGTATGCCCCCGAGGTGGTGAAGAAGGTCAAGGACTTCCGCGAGAAGCGTGAGAAGAAGAAGGCCCAGGCAGCAGGCCGGGCGAAGGAGGGGGGCGACGGAGAGGGCATATAATCGCGCAACCCTGATCGATGAGAGGAAGGTACAAGCCGTCTCCGGCAGCCGCACTGAAGCACAAAGGCCCGGCCCACAGGTCATCTCGGACAGAGACCTGTCGGCCGGGCCTTCGCACATGTGCAAATCCGCACAGAATCTCTAGGCAGGCTCCTGGTAATAGGGATTCTTGCCGTCGGCGTGGTCGGTCACGTCGAAGACGCCCTCGATCTCCGGGGCGGCCTCCTTGATGAGCACCTCGACGCCCTGCTTGAGGGTCACGTCGATCATGCCGCATCCCTGGCAGCCGCCGCCGAACTGGAGGTAGACGTTGTTGTCCTTCACGTCGATGAGCGTGACGACGCCGCCGTGTCCGGCAACGCTAGGATTGATCTTCTCCTCGATCACGTTCTGGATCTTCTCGGCGATCGTCCCCTTCAAGTGGGGCGGAATCGTGTTCGGGTTCTCGATTTTGAAGCCCCGGCCCATCAGCCCCTCAACGAAGTCGAGGGTGAGGTCCTGGGCATAGGGTGCACTCTCGGTGTCGACAAAGACGTTGAAGCCCTCGCAGGGGACGGCCTCGTCCCCCTCGGTGTCCTCGGCCTCGGGGACGAAGGACAGACGGAAGTTTGCCCGCAGCGGGGAGATGGCATCCGCGCTGATCCGCACGCCCTTGACGGGGGGCGTCTGCTCTCCCATCAGCTTCGTGATCTCCTGCTGGGCTGCCTCGGTGACATTGACCATTTTCACGCTCCTTGGTAGGGGATCCGGTTCTAGGTTGTTTTCTCGAATTCGTGTGCGATGGCGGTTCTGCGGTCCCCGGTCGATCCGCAGTCCCAGAGATCCTATCCGTGTGTGGCCGGCACCGGGGCCTCCGGCGCCGAGATCTGCAGCAGGTCCTCCGCCAGCCCCCGGAGACCTGTCTCGAGCTGCTCCTCGTCGCCCAGCAGATCCCGAAGGGTGATCCTGCCCAGGATCTGGTCGATCACGAACTGGACGGTGTTCCAGAGCGACCGGATGGAGCAGGCGACCGAGTGAGCGCAGTTGTCGTGACCGCCCCCTCGATCTTCACAGAAGTCCGGCCCGAATA
Source organism: Candidatus Latescibacterota bacterium (assembly GCA_030746455.1). The sequence goes on along the minus strand of JASLMQ010000274.1, from coordinate 2,154 downwards.
GCGGTCCGCCCAGGAAGGCGAGCACGTCGCCAACCACGATCTCCTCTGCGGGACGGGAAAGCCTGTATCCGCCCGACTGTCCTCTCTCACTCTTGACGAAGTCGCCCAGTCGGAGGTTGCGCATCGTCTTGGCGACACTGGGGCCCGACAGGCCCTCGGCCTGGCTGATCTCGGGAATGGTCAGGCCTTCGCCGGTGAGCGTCTCGTGGCGCCCGATCTGGAGCAGGCACCTGATTCCGTATTCTTCCTGGGTGCTGAGTTTCATACGCTACTGAACCCTGTTGACCAACACAATCGAGGTGTTTCGATCGCTCAAGTCTACATCATTCCCAACTCGAGCTTCGCGGACTCGGACATTCGGTCAGGCCCCCACGGGGGGTCGAACACGAGGTCCAGTTCCACGTCCTTCACCCCCGGCACCCCTCGCGCCACGCTCTGGACCTGGCCGGGCAGAATGCCGGCGGCCGGGCAATTCGGTGCCGTGAGGGTCATCGTGATGTGGACCATGTTCGACGGCTCGACCTTGATCTCGTAGATCAGTCCGAGGTCGTAGATATTGACGGGGATCTCGGGATCGAACACGGTCTTGATGGCATCGACGATCTGGGATTCGAGGTCGCCCGTCCCCGATTCCGGATCCGATCCTCCGGCCTCTCCCGCTTCTGGGGAAGCCGTCGCCTCGCCCGGCACGGGACCAGGTGCGGTTTCTGCCTCGCCGTCGTGCGAGACTGGCGGTGCGGGAGAGGGGTCCGACTCACCCCTATCCGGATCCCCTGCGGGCTTTTCCGCCTTGGATCCCGATCGACTTCGCTTGGCGTACAGCCTGTCCATCAGGCGCTGAAGCACGGTGGCGTCCTCCTCCGGTCCGACCTACTCGGTGGTGACGGGCTGCTCGTTTCCTACCAGTGCGGCGTGGAATGTGTGCCAGGCCAGCGTGGCACACTTGACCCGGACGGGGAATTCGCGAACGCCCGAAAAGACCGCCAGCTTCCCCAGACCCTCCAGATCCGGCTGCTCGTCAATGTCCGCCGTCACCAGGTTGTGGAAATCCTTGAAGAGGTCCTGGGCCTCCTGGATCGTCTTGCCCTTGAGCTCCGAGGTCATCAGGGACGCTGATGCCTTGGATATCGCACATCCCGCGCCCTGGAACGAGACGTCCTCGATCCGCTCGTCGCTCACCTTGAGGTAGACGGTGAGGTGGTCGCCGCAGAGGGGATTGAAGCCCTCCGAACAGTGGTCGGCGTCGTCGAGCTCCTTGAAGTTGCGCGGGCTCTTGTTGTGATCCAGGATCACCTGCTGGTAGAGCTCCCGAAGATCGGACATTATCGGAATACCTCGTTGACGGTGTGGAGGCCTCTTACGAGGGCATCGATGTCTTCCCTCGTGTTGTATATCGCGGTGGACGCGCGAGTCGTCGCCGAGAGGCCGAAGCGCTGCATCACGGGCTGCGCGCAATGGTGGCCGGCTCGGACCGCAATTCCCTGCTGATCGAGAATGGTGCCTACATCGTGGGGATGGATGCCCTCCATCACGAAGGAGAGGACGCTGACCTTCTTCGCGGCCGTGCCGATCAACCTGAGGCCCGGGACTTCGTAGAGGGCCTGTGTGGCGTAGTCCATCAGGTCGTCCTCGTACTCCGCGGCCTTCTCTATGTCCAGCTGGTTCAGGTAGTCGATGGCCGCACCCAGCCCGATGCCACCGGCGATGTGGGGGGTCCCCGCCTCGAACCGCGTGGGGACCTCGGCATAGGTGGTTTCCTCGAAGCTGACCGACCGGATCATGCTGCCTCCGCCCTCCCAGGGCGGCATGCTCTCCAGGTGTTCGAACCGGCCGTAGAGAACGCCGATTCCGGTGGGGCCATAGAGCTTGTGCCCGGAAAAGACGTAGAAGTCGCAATCCAGGTCCTGCACGTCCACCTTGAGGTGCGGGACGGCCTGCGCCCCGTCCACCACCACGGGGATGTCGCGGGATCGGGCGAGCTGGACCATTTCCTTGACGGGATTGATGGTTCCCAGGGCGTTGGACACGTGACAGAGGCCCACGAGCCGGGTCCGCTCGTTCAGAAGGGCCTCGTACTCGTCGAGCAGGAGCTCCCCCTGGTCGTTCATCGGGATGACGCGCAGAGCGGCCTCCTTCTGCTTGCACAGCATCTGC
>JASLMQ010000273.1 GCA_030746455.1 Candidatus Latescibacterota bacterium | reverse complement strand
CACCCGAGCCAACTGATTGAACGCGCACAGACAGATGGCCCACAGACCATCACGCGCGATGGAGAGGCAGTCGCCGATGTTCTCTCGGTGGAGGATCACCGCAGGCTAACGGCGCGAGATGAGTCCCTGGTATCGTTCCTCCGTGGCTCTCCCCTTGTGGGCCTCGATCTCGACGTCGGGTCTCGCAACATCCCCGATCGGCGAGCTGAATCGTAACGTATCTGCAGCCACATCAGTGTTCATCCGTGTTCATCGGTGGTTGCTCTTCCCGGCCAGGTGTAATCCAACCCGCACCGCCGCGCGAAGGCCTCCACCACGTTCTGTCCCTTGAACGCAAGCGTCCGCTCGTCCACCACCTCCACCCACGGTTTCTCCTGCTGGCGCGCCAGCGTCTCCTCGCTGATCGGCTCCTTGAGACACTGCACCAGCGAGATCGGGCCGGGAATCACGAACGGCTTGAAGTCGTCCAGGCGCTCGAGCGCGGTCCGAACCTTCTCGCGAATCAGCCGACGCGCGACGTTCGGGTGCAGGCAGTCCGCGTGGTGGCAGTCGTAGCCCGTCTTAACCGGCGCCACCTCGATATCGCCCAGCAACTCCTGCATCTCCCGGCACGCGGCCACGTCCCCGCTGATCATCACCGTCGGAAAGCCATAGTCCCCCGCCTCGGCAGCCTCGGTGCCGCTCTCGCCCACGCGGATCCCGTTGATCTCTACGAACTCCACGCCCCGGTTGCCCGTGTGCGCCAGCACGCCGTCCGGCGTGCCCGCCATCGCGTGCTTCCCGATCATCAGCAGCGCATCGAGCCCCTCGTCCCAGCCTGTCAGCACCGGGCTGGCCGGATAGCGCGCCGGGACCAGCGTCGCGCGCTCGTCCAGCTGCAGGATGTCGATCGCGTTGTGGCCTTCGGTGATCTTCACCCGCGTGGCCCCCGCATCGAAGGCCCCCGCCACCGCGGCGTTGATCTCCCCCGTCATCAGCGTGCGCTGCCACTGATCCTGCGGCGTCATCGGCTCGTGGGCGTCCCAGTCCGTGATGCCGCTCACCCCCTCCAAGTCGGTCATGATCAGAACTCGCATCGTCGTGCTCCCTTCTCAAGGCTTCCACCTGGCGCAAATCTTAGCTCGGAAACAGCTCCGGATCTACTCCTCGCTAAGGCCGTCCCTTGCTAGAAGATGTCGCCAGCGTACAGCGCATTGGCGAAATCGCCGAACGGGAGGACCAACACGTCGTCGAACCGGTAGGATCGCGACCCGCAGTACACGCCGATCATGCCCTCGACCACCACGTCGGGTGAGCGGAACAGAGACCGCATGGGCCTGTCCCAGGACCGATCCCACCGTTCGGCGCGCTTGACCTCGACAGCCACAACACGAGGTGGATGGTCCGGCCTCCGTCGGGCCGTCTCGATGATGAAGTCGATCTCCACACCCGCAGGGGTGCGGTAGGTGCGAAGGGGTCGGTGCTTCCCGCTCACCTCGTTGTACGTGCGCAGTTCGTGGTAGACCAACGTCTCGAGGGCGGTTCCCTGCCACAACCGGTCAGCTGGGTCCCGGAGCAGCCCGGCAGCAGCCCTTGCTACGCCGGGATCAAACCAGTAGAACTTGGGGTGAGCCGCCTCGCGTACCTTCAGTCCCGGCCGCCAGGTTGGTAGGTAGTGACCCACCAGAGTGTCTACCAGAATCGACAGATAGGTCTCGACAGTGCTCCGGCCCACGGCGGCCTCTCGTGCGATATTGAGCGCATTGAGGACCTGTCCGTTGATCTGCCCGGCAACGCCGAGGAACCGCAGGAATGGGGGCACGTTGCGTATCAACCCCTCGGCCTGGATTTCCTCCCTCAGATACGTGTTGGCATAGGCTGCGAGGATGTCGGCTGCCGCATCTCGTTCATTCCACACAAAGGGCAGCATGCCCCAATCCAGCCCGAAATCGAGGTCAAAGGCATCGCCCAGCTCAGCGCGGGAGAAGCCTTCCATCGATAGCGTCAGGGCACGACCTGCTAGCAGGTTGGCGCCCCCTCGTTTGAGTTTCCGCGCAGAGGACCCGCAGAGGGCGAAACGCCAGCGGCGGGACTCCATCAGGCGATGGACCTCATCCAGCAGGGACGGGACCTTCTGGATCTCATCAAGCACCACCCACCTGCCTCCAGGACGCGGGCCGATCAGGGCTTCCAGAACGTGCGGATTCTGCGACAATTCGAGGAACAGCGATGCATCCAGGAGGTCCAGACGAAGCGCCTCTGGCAGAACCTGGCCCAGCCACGTGCTCTTGCCTGTCCCCCTCGGGCCCGAAAGGAAAAACGATCGGTCGGGGGGCTCCAGCCTTCGAGGGATGATCTGTTGCTCATTCATGTGCATTTTGCCTAGCTTGATGTAAAATTACAATGCAAATTTACATCATACTGGGCAAAATGTCAAGATGCTAGCGAGGGTCGTTGCTCAGTGGTTCCTCAACCACGAACCGTCAATCCTGCCTCAAAGCCATGCCCCGTCTCGTCAGGATATCCCCTCGCGTTGCAGACCACGCGCGTTCCGCCTATCGTGTAATCCGCGCGCGTGTGCAGGTGACCGTGGAACCACAGGCGTGCGCCGGACACGGCGACCACGTCGTCCAGGTTGGACGCATAGGCCGGATCCAGGCGGCTGTCCTCATTCCCGCTAGCAGTTGAACGCCCCCTCGTCAGATGCACCCGGGGTCGGGGAACGGGCAAGGTGTAAGGGTGCCGGAGTAGCTGCAACAGAGATGTTGTACCCCAAGGCATTGGCTCTACCCGTCCTACCCCCGCCTCACCGAGACCCCAGTCTGCCATGCCTCCCCAACCGTGAGGATAGGAGCTCCGCCGCAGCTCGAGCACCCCTGGTGCCCTGAACCTCCGTCGCCCAGACCTGCCTCTCCACCTCGTTGCCCCAGTCTCCGCAGCTACAGCGAAGGAGGACTATCCCGGACACAGCCCTCCGGGCTGTATCCTCCTATCTCCTCGACACCTTCATCCTCTCCCTTGCCTTCAGATACCCCGCGCTCCCGTCCGGCCCGTTGCACACGCGCCATTCCTGCGACGTGGCCTCGCCCGTGCCGTAGCCGCACACATCCGTCGTGGAGGGAATCCGCTCGAAGATCAGCTGGAGCAGCTCGCGCGCGTTCATCTGGTCGCCGGGCATCAGGCCCAGCTTCTGGAACGTGTCCAGGTCCTTCTTGAAGTCGCGGATGAGCCCGCCGGCGTGCACACAGCGCGTGGACTCGGGATGGAAGCCGTCGCAGCAGTGGCAGGCCTCGCAGTTCCCCTCCACGAGCATGATCTCCACGTCGGGATCGCTCTGGATGCGTCGGTAGACTTCGTCGAGCGTGTCGTTGCTCCGGTCCCCCTCGCCTCCCGTGCCGCCGGACCAGCAGGACATACACATTAGATGGTGCGGCCTCACACGCAGCACCGGGTCGTTCCGGATCCGCT
>JASLMQ010000272.1 GCA_030746455.1 Candidatus Latescibacterota bacterium | reverse complement strand
TCATGGTCTCCGCCGGATCGGCCTTGATGCGCCAGAACCGGAACAATGGAATGCGCGAACGTCGCCAGAACAAGCCAAATCAGGCATCCGAGGCCCTGCGAAAATACTCAAGGGACGGCCGATTGTCAACATGGCGGCCGATCGGGCCGCGTATTGGATAAATCCCCAGAAAAAGAGAAAAAACCGCTCAAGAAATCGTAGATTCTGCCGATATAGTAAGAATAGGAGGAGTACGCCCCGATCTGGGCCTCTTGTCCGGGGCCTAAACGAGATGCAGATCCAGCCCAATACACCGTCGCCTTACCCCTATCTGCCCTCTTTGGGCGGAGAAACGGGAGAGGTACCTCCTGCACCCGGTGACCAGCGCCGGGACGTCCCGATCCTCACCGAAGGCGATAGCTTCGAGCGCTCCGTTGATGGAGATGCGGCCCGAAGCGGCGAAAGCGCGATCTTCGGGGCCGCCAGGGATCTGCCCGGACAGGGCTCTGTCGGGGACGATGGTCGCACGATCTCGCTCCCGGGGAGCCTAAGTGTCGCCTGCCCCCTCTGTGGCGAGGCACACAACGTAAGCTTCCACTCCATCGGGGCCCAGGCCCCCGGGGAGGCGAGCGTCTCCGAGGTTGCGTCGGAGATCCCGGAGGCGACGATCGGGCCGGCGTCGGCGCCCTCGGCAGAGGACGAGGACGATCCAAGGACGGCCTCCCAGGTGCAAGCAGCAGGGGCTCCGGCGCAACCCCCGAGTGGGAAGGCCGGAGTGGAGGGGCTCGAGGACAAGGACGCAAAACGGCCGAGCATCGGGGTCGAGCTTACGGAGCAGGAGAAGGAGAGGGTCGACTACCTCCAGAAGCGGGACCGAGAGGTCCGCTCGCACGAGCAGGCGCACGTGGCTGCCGGGGGGCAGTACGTCCGTGGTGGGGCCCAATACCAGTACGAGAGCGGTCCCGATGGGCGACGCTATGCCGTGGGCGGCGAGGTCTCGATCGACACATCCAAGGTGTCGGGTGACGCTCAGGCCACGATTCGGAAGGCCCAGGCGATTCGTCGAGCAGCTCTGGCGCCGGCAGACCCATCGACGCAGGACTATCGAGCCGCAGCTTCGGCCTCGCGTATCGAGGCGGAGGCCCGGCGGGACCTGGCTGAGGAACGGGCCTCTCAGGCCTCGGGTACAACAAACACCTACGAGTCCAAGGATGCCGAGGAGACGAAAGAAGGCAGGCTGAGTGAGGGGGAGGCAAAGCGTGTCGAACCCGATTCGGATCGGAAGGTCCCCAGTTTGGGTAGTAATGACGAGGATCCGAAGGGCGTCGCGCCTCCCGAGGGCGGACTCGCAGGGTCTGAGCTGGAGGGCGTGCTCGACACCGCGGGATTGGTGGACACAGGGAACCTGGTGCTGGGACCCACAACGGACGGGACGGCGATAGATGCGCCCGGGCCGGTCCCGGAGGAGGCGTCCGAACCGCCGCCCCCTGAGCCCGCTGTACCTTCCACGGCTCGGCTGGACACCTCCGGGACATCGCGTCCGGGGCAATTGATCGATCTCTACGGCTAGCCTTGATCGGGTGAGAAGGCACACCACAAGGATCACGAAGGGCAGAACATACAGCCCCGGGGCGATTCCCCCGGGGCTTTGTGCGTCCGCCGGACCGGGCGAGCTGCCGAGGGCACGGTGCATTTCGTTTGACAGATCCTGCGGGAGGCCCATATTAGCGTTGTCCGGTTCACAGGAAGGCAACGCGCTCGGGGAAGGGGATCCCTGGTGGTATTGGGACGCCGGCAGATCGGAGATATGGAGGTCCTCGCGCTTGCGGCGGGCCGCTTCAGGCTGGACGGGGGGGCGATGTTCGGGATTGTGCCCAGAGGGCTCTGGGAGAAGCGAACAACGCCGGACGAGCGCAACCGGATCTCCCTGGGACTGACCTGCCTGCTTGTCCGAGGCCCCAGTGGAACCGTGCTGGTGGAGACGGGCCACGGGGGGAAAAAGCTCCCAGAGAAGCTGCAGGAAATCTACGCGCTAAACGCGCCCCCGGGCGGGATTCTGGGGGCGCTTGCCCATGTTGGCGTGCGCGCGGACGAGGTGGACACGGTCGTTGTGTCGCATCTACATCCGGATCACGCCGGGGGTGCCACGCGGCTGGACGGAGACCGGTGCGTGCCAGCCTTCCCGAATGCGCGCTACGTGGTGCAGCGCGAAGAGTGGGAGGACGCCGTGAGCGACGATCCGCAGCTGGCCAGGGCCTATCGTTCCGAGCCGGATCTGCTCCCGCTGCAGGAGGCCGGGCTGCTGGACCTCGTCGATGGAGAAAAGGAGATCGGCCCAGGAATCCGGGCTCTGGTGACCCCCGGGCACACGCGCGCCCACCAGTCGGTGTTGATATCGGCGGGGGGAGACACCATCTGTTTCGTGGGGGACCTCGTGCCCACGCGGGACCACCTGCGGCTTCCCTACATCATGGCGTTCGATCTCTACCCGAAGACCACATACGAGGTGAAGGAAGGACTTCTGGACCGTGCGGTTCGGGAGCGGTGGCTGTTGACCTGGCCACATGATACCCGGGCTCCCTGGGGGATGGTGACGCGAGATCGAGAGGGTGAGTTCATCTGCGAGGAGGACGGGTTGGATGGGGATGAAGATGCTGTTCCAGCGCGAGCTGGGTGATGAATGGATGCAGAAGATCCGTGATCTGGGTGTGGAGACGGTCTTGATCCGTTCGGAGGCGGAAGCTCTGACGCATATCCCGGAGGCGGAGGCCTACTACGGAAGGCCGAGCCCCTCCGTGCTGGCAGCCGCGAAACGACTTCGGTGGATCCAGGCCCCGAGTGCGGGACTCGACCATTACTTCTACCCTGAGCTTCGGGAACACCCTGCAACGGTTACCAGCATGCGCGGGATTTACAGCGACGTGATCGCGGATCACGTCTGCGCCTATATCCTTTCCTTCGCGCGCGGGATGCATCACTATGTGCGCCGGCAGGTGGAGGGGGTCTGGCAGCGCGGTGCCCCGGTGATCCATCTTGGGGGGACCACCCTTGGCATCGTCGGACTCGGCGGAATCGGGTTGGAGGTGGCCAAGCGGGGACACGCGTTCGGTATGCGGATCGTGGCCGTGGACCCAGCCCCCAAGGCCAGACCCGACTACGTGGAGGCTATCCACGATCCTGAGGCGCTTCTCACAGTGCTGGCTGAGTCCGACTTCGTCGTGATCTGCACTCCGCATACGGGGGAGACGGAGTATATGATCGATGGGGCGGCCCTGGAGACCGTGCGAAGCACGGCCGTTCTAGTCAACGTGGGACGCGGGAAGGTCGTGGACCTCGAGGCGCTGACCTGGGCCCTGCAGGAAGGAGCGATCGGAGGCGCGGGTCTCGATGTGTTCGAGATCGAACCCCTTCCCGAAGGGCACCCGCTCTGGGAGATGGACAACGTGATGATTACGCCCCATCTGGCCGGGGTTTCACCCGAGGTCGAAGGCCGACGGATGGGCACCATCGTGGAGAACGTACGCCGATTCAAGAACGGAGAGCCCTTGCTGAACGTGGTGGACAAGGCACGCGGATATGTGGTAGAACCCAATCCGTGAGGGGCGGAGGAACCGGCAGCAACAGAGGTCCATATGCGACCGGCCTGTCCCCCGTTGATCCACGGCTGCCGTTTCCTGAACTTCTCGCAGTCTCGGTCGGAGCTGGACTTGGCGGGTCGCAAGGCGATCAGCGAGCTGGAGGAGAGTCCGGAGTCGTGCCTGGATGAGTATGCCGACTCCTGCTCGGGGAAGCACTGCGCAATGGTCGAACGGATAGGCAACCGGTTGAACCTCACAACGCTGAAATACCAAACCTTGCCCGACATGATCGAGGCGATCGGTCTCCCCAGGGAGAAGGTCTGCACCTATTGCTGGGATGGCGCGGGCTGACGACCAGCCAAAAGGAATGCCATACGAGAGGGCCTGCTGGGAACAGCAGGCCCTCTCGCGTTGTTCGGTTCGAGCGTGCGGCAGACCTGTGCTTCACCGCGCCTGGCCGGATTCGTCCGTCACTTGGAGATGGAGCCCGGAGGCCGTCTCCAGCAATGCCTCGCAGTTGCCCAACGGTACGTCGGCGTTCATCTCTCCCCAGGCGACATAGCCGCCCCGGGAGGACCCAAAGGCCCCATACAGGCGAGTGACGAGATTGCGCACGTCTTCCGGGGCGCCCTGCGGCAGGGTCCACTGGCGGTCGATGTCGGCGCGGACGCAGACCTTGCCGCCAAAGAGCCGGCCCAGCTCCTCGATGTCCATCACGTGTACCTGGGGGTTCAGCTCTTCCCAGCCCATCTCGACCAGATCTGGCACGATCTCCTGGATTGCGCCGTCCGAATGGAAGCTGGCATAGGCGCCCCCGGCGTGGATCGCCTCGAGTATGCGCGCGTATGCCGGCTTGAAGACCCTCCTCCAGATCCGAGGATTCACCAGGAGAGATTGCTGACTGCCCCAATCGTCACGCAGGATGAGTCCGTCGATCAGTCCCGTTTCATGCCATCGATTGATCCGGGTCAGGCAATGGTCGACCACGATGTCCCGCAGGGCATAGACCTCCGGGCGATCCTCCAGCAGATCCAGGAGCAGATTCTCATAGCCTCTGAGGAAGAACATGCGCTGAAAGACCTCACCGGCGTCTGCGAAGACGAAGTGGCGACCTCTGTCGGGACCGGCGGTCTCCTCCATGTGACGCACACCGCTATCGCCGACCATCGGGTCGGGAGCGCGAAAGGTTGCGACGGCACCCCAGTCCTCGAGCGGGTGTTCGACGGCGATGCCCATGTGGTCGGGGGTCGTCCAGTGCCATCCGCAGCCCCAATCGTCGTGGGAGACAGCGCCATTCGCCCAATGTCCCCGGGGGTGGTCCTGGAACGAGAAGGGGTTGTGGGTGACCGGCGACAGCAGGACGTCGCTCGGATACCTCTCGTAAAGTTCCTCCAACGCAGGGCCATGGGCCCGAAATGCACCGGGAACCGCGTGATGCATGATGGGTACCCTGTCGGGGCCGTCGAACGTGAGGGCCCGAACGTACCGCTCTCTGCTGTCCATTCGCTCTCTGTCAGCTTGGGGTGTTTGATCGGAAGGTGGGTGCGGCGGGGCTATCGGTCTCTATGTTTACGCACGCCGGAAGCCGGGAGTCGACCGCGCGCTGCAGGGCGCCGGAGAGCTGATCAGGCCGCTGGACGTGTTCCCCGTGTCCACCCAGGGCCTCGGCGATTCTGTCGTATCGTGACGCCAGCAGGTCGCAGCCGATGATCCGATCCGGCCCGTAGTTCCGAACCTGCAGCTGGTGTTCGGCGTTCCATCTGGCGTCGTTCCCCACGATGACCACGACAGGCAGATCGTATCGCAAGGCGGTGTCGAGTTCCATGGCGTGATAGCCGAAGGTGCCATCACCCAGGACGACGAAGACCGTTCGGTCGGGATGGGCGAGTTTCGCCGAAAGGCCCATGGGAAGCGCACTGCCGATGGCCCCCGACGGCCCGTTGATCAACCGAACCTCGGCTTCCACACCGGCCTGACACCACTGGCCGAACTCCCCTCCGTCGCTGACGAGGATCGCACCCTCATCCAGGAAGGGCTGGAGTGCCTCGCAGACGCGGAGGGGATGAACCGGCGTCGCGTCCGACTCTCTGAGGCCCTGCCATTCGGGCGGAACGGTGCTGCAGGAATCGGCGACTTGTGCCCGCCAATCCGTATGAGACCACGACCGGTGCTTGGCCACCTTGGCCAGCTCGCACAGGGCCAGGATCGGGTCGGCGTGCACGGCGAGGGCGACCCCCTTGTCGACGCGAAGCTCCTCTTCGTCGGCATCGATCTGTACGAACTGGCAGCCCTCGGGGAAGTGGGGGGGCTGTCCGTAGCGGAGAGAGAAGTCCAGCCTCTTTCCCGCTAGCAGTACCACGTCGGCCTGCCCGAGGAAATTGGCCGCGGTGCGCAGCGCCGGGTCGTCTACGCCGCGAGGACTTTCCATCCAGAGTGTCGGGATTCCCGTTGCTGCGGAGAGACGCTTGGCGGCCGCCCACCCGCGTGGACGACCCATCGCAGGGCCGGTGAGGACGAGGGGTCGCCGAGCGGAGGAGAGGAGGTCGAGAATCTCTGACGCGGGTACGTCATTCGGTCCGCTATCCGGCTTGCCTTCAGGGGAGGCGGAAGACGCATCATCGGGAAGGGACAGCTCCAGGACGTCGACTGGGAGACTCAGGTGTACAGGTCCGGGCCGACCGGATCGGGCAATCGACAAGGCCAGAGCCAGGTCCGCACGCAACCGCATCGGATCCTCCACAAGCCAGGCCGCCTTGCATACGGGCTCGACGACGGCGACCTGGTCGATCTCCTGGAACGCCCCTCGGCCTATCTGGGCGACGGGACAATGGCCGCTGAGCATCAGGAGAGGTGACTCGGCCATTCGGGCGACGTAGAGGGCCGTGGGGGCGTTGCAGTGCCCCGGCCCAGCGGTGAGCAGTGCGACGCCCGGCTCTTCCGTCAGCCGTCCCCAGCCATCTGCCATATGGACCGCCGCGGCCTCGTGACGCGTGTGGATGAGCTGGATGTCGCGGCCGATGGCAGCGTCGTAGATGGGCAGGATCTGGTTGCCGGAGAGCGTGAAGAGGTGCTTCACCCCGGAAGCGATCAGTGACTCCACAACCTGGAGTGCGCCGGTTCTTGGCATGGGGGTGCGTCTCGGGTTCAGGCGTGAATACTACTGATCTGTCGCGACGAAGTTCATGCCAGCTACGATGGCCTTCTCGTTGATCTCGAAGAATGCTTCCTTTCCCATGAATTTCTGCCGCATGGCTTCGGCAGACGAATCCAGATCGAGGTAGCCGATGTGGCCGATATACGCCCCCAGTGCGACCATATTCGCGACCTTGTCGGAGCCCAGCTCTCTGGCCATTGTCGTGAACGGCACGCCCACGCAGTCGATTCCGTCCCTCTCTCGTTGTATCTCTGCCAGGCTCGTGTCGTAGAGCATGACTCCGCCCAGCGCCACCTGTGGCTCGAACTTGTCCATGCTGGGCTGGTTGAAGATGAAGGCCACAGTCGGGTTCTCGACGACGGGCGCCGCGATTTCCTCGTCTGCCAGTATGACATCGCAATTGCAGGTACCGCCGCGCGATTCGGGACCATAGCTGGGCAACCAGGAGACGTTCTTCCCCTTCCACATCGCAGTGATGGCGATGATCTCACCAAGGGCAAGAATGCCCTGGCCACCAAAGCCGGCACACTTGATGAGCTGGTTCCTGTCGGCTGGCGTGTCA
>JASLMQ010000271.1 GCA_030746455.1 Candidatus Latescibacterota bacterium | reverse complement strand
GGACGGAGACATTCCACCCCTGGCCCGCACCCGTGGAGCTGCTTCCCGCCGACCTGCCGCACGGGATCCCGCCCGCAGGTCTCTCCATTCACGGCGATCCTGTAGCAGCCGCTGAGGAGGCACTGGCGCTCGATTTCCCGTGCCTGGAGCTCCGACCCAGGGATTTCTCCTTTTCTCGTCCTTCGCTTGACGATGCGATCGATCGTTGGCGGGGGAGAGGCCCACGCTACCTGTCCTATCATCTGCCCAACCTGACGTGGAATCCGGACGCGGGCAGAATCGAGGGCGAAGAGGCAATGCGGGACCACCTCTCCTGCGCGCTGGATGCAGGTGTCGAAAGCCTGACCGCGCATGTTCCCAGGGCGACATCGCTCGACATGGGGATGGACGACGGGTGCGCCCGGAGACCGACCGATGCGTGGCGGACCTTCGAGGATGCGACCGTGCGGCTGTTCGAGGAGCCCGTGCGCTCGGGCGTTCGATTGGCCATCGAGAACATCCACAACCCCAGAGGCACCCCGGCTGCATCGCCGAACCGGAGCTTCACGACACGGATCGATGAGTATCTGCTGTGGATCGACACTGTGAGCGACCTGCTGTGTTCCGGGGGCAACGGAGCCGTGGGGGCGCTGCTGGACGTGGGTCACGCCAGGAACAACGGGGGCGAGCTGGACAACCTCCAGCCTCTGGGTGACTGGTACGCCCGGGTTGGGAAACGAATACTGGGATACCATATCCACCAGGTCGACGTTAGCCCTCAAACCGGCAAGCTCTCCAACCACCTGGCGATCGAGAACCCCTTCGGTCCGCGGATCTCGTACGCGGGATTCCTCTGGGCGTGGAGCACGCGTCAGACCAACCGGGCGCCGATCTTCGTGGAGATCCGGGACGAGGCGGGTCGGCGAGAAACGGTTGTGAAACTTCTACAGCTGTTCCGCGAAGCCGACCGAATCACCCACATGGCCGACATCGTCTGGTGAAACACCCACCGTCAGACGGACCTACATCCTGTCACCGAATGGAGGCGTATTCGTGAGACCACCTCTGGGAGCCGATCCGGAGCGCGTCCTCAGGTTCGGAATCATCGGGCTGGGGACACGCGCCTGGCAGCACATCGATCGGATCAACGCCAACCGTGACGCGTGTGAGATTCTGGCCATCTGTGACGTTAGTGACGACCGGTTGGGCATCGCTCTCGAGCGATGTTCGGATACTCCGGCGACCTACACCGACCACACGGAGCTGCTGGAGCATGAGGGCATCAACGTGGTGCTGATTGCGGCGCCCCACAACCTGCACGCTCCGATGGCGATCGAAGCACTGGGGGTCGGGTGCGACGTGATGGTGGCGGAGCAGCACCGCTACTTCGCGCTGAACCAGAAGGCCCGGGAGCTGGTGCAGGCCGGCGAGATCGGGAAGGTCGTCTGCGTCTGCGCCCCCTCGTTTCGGGGGCCATGGGCTGCCCAGAAGACGTGGCTTAACCAGTTCGAGACTTCCGGCGGCGGGTTGCTCTCCGAGGCCTGCCACGACCTGGATGCCTTCGCCTGGATCATCGGATCGCGCGCGACGAGGGTGACGGGTTTCGGGGGCACCCGGGTGTTCGAGGGCCAGGACACGCTGGACAGCGCGCAGCTGGTCTACGAATTCGGGAATGGGACCAACCTGTACTTCGGGTTCGGGATCTTCGTTCCCGGAGGGTACCGTGACATTGCCATTCTGGGCAGCCACGGAAGACTGGAATACACGCGACACGGTAAGGAGATCAGACAGTACGGGTACAGCCCGGGGGATCGACAGACGGGCAAGCCCATCGTGCACGGCCTCGCCGAGGAGATGGCCGAACGGGGACACCCCGGCACCGACGCCATACACCGGGAGTTCATCCGGTGCGTGAGGGACAGAGCCGCGCCTCTCACGGACGGGACGGTGATGGTGGATTCGGTTCGGATGTGCACCGCAGGGCAGATGGCGGTTCGCGAGGGCCGGGTCGTGGAAATCACCGAACAAGACGCCGGATAGATCGTATCCGTATGCGTGGCCGGGACAGTGGGATGCCCGAGTGAGAGGAGGCTTGCATGGAAATCTGTGACTACGGCCGATCGTACGTCACCTTCGTGACGGAGGGGCGTGCAAACAACGCCCGGTTGCAGGTAGAGTCGGTTTGCACTCTGACCGACTCGGCAACCGGGGAGACGCAGGAGTACCTGTTCTTCGCCTCCTGCAAGTCGGAGCACACCTACGCAGAGCGCGATCTCTTCCACGAAGACAACTACGATTTCTGCGGGATCTTCTCGGAGGAAGAGTACGCGATCTTCCGGACCCATTCGACCCACACTGACCGGTTCAGGGAGGAAGGGCTGTGGCGAGACCGGTTCCAGGACGTGGTGCGGCAGGTAGTCCGCGTCGAGGGGACGGAGCTCGGAGACCGGTCGGAAGTGGTGGCGGAGACGCTGAAGAGCACTCCTCTCATCGGGCAGGTGGAGATCGCCAGCGGAGACGGAGCGCTGCGGGCGCACATCGAATTCCCGATCAAGACGATGAACGCGAACGACATCCAGAACATCTTCCAGGTGGACACGGGGCCGGTGGCCTTTCCGGATTTCGCAGTGGACGTGAAGCTCCACATCGAGCGTCTGTCTCCGGCCTACGTGGCCTATAACGCGCCCGACTTCGCCGACTTCGTGGTCCAGGAGGAGCTCGCCGTTGGCGGAGGGGGTGGCGGAATCGCGGTGACCCACTACTCTCGTCTGGTGAGCCTGCCCGCGACGACGCGGGTGCTGGCGATGGAGTAGTGCGGGGGGGTACGCCAGCGCAGAAGGGCAGGCGGGACCAGAGGGGAACAGACGAAGCGGACGTCCAGTGGACGTCCGCTTCGTCGTGGAGCCTGCTCCTTGGTCGAGGATTTCCTCGTTCGGTCTAGGGAGAATTCCGAGGTTCCGGTCTTCTGATGATGTGAGCGGCCGTTGCCTTGAACGATGCGAGGACCCGGTCGCCCTTTTTGAGGTCCATCTCCTGGTGGGATTGCCAGGTAATCGAGGCGACGATGGGCGCCTGGCCGTTCAGCACGACGCGAACGAACCGACCCAGCGGGATCGTTCGCTCTACTCGCGCCTCGAGGTGGTTCCGCATGCTGGATGGGCCCATGTCGGCTCTGGAGAGCACGATGTCTTCGGGTCTGATACAGACGAGAACCCGCTCTCCGGGAAGGGCCTCGCCAACTACCTCCACCTCCCGGCCGTCGATCTCGATCGTGACCAGGCCCTCGTTGACCGAGTGAGCGCGGCCCGGGAGAACAGTCTCCACGCCGACGAACCGGGCGACCTCCTCATCGATGGGGAAGGAGAAGGTCCTTTCGGGGGCGTCGAGCTGCAGGATCCGTCCCTGCATCATCACCGCGACCCGGTCACCGAGGGCGATGGCCTCATCACGGTCGTGGGTGACAAAGACCGTTGTGGTCCGTGTCTCCGAGAGGATGGTCTTCAGATCAGCGAGCAGGGCGTCCCGCGTAGGGGGATCCAGGGCAGACAGGGGCTCATCGAGTAGCAGGAGACGAGGATCGAGGACAAAGGCCCGGGCCAGACTCGTCCGTTGGGCTTCGCCGCCCGAAAGGGTCTTGACGCGGCGGTCACGCAGGTGGGCAATGCCGAAGCGTTCGAGCCAGGGATCGACCCGTCCTTCGAGATCATCCAGCCCTCGGAGGCGTAAACCGAGGGAGACGTTGTCGATGACGGTTCCGTCGATCAGGAGAGGCTCCTGGAAGACGACGGCGATCTGCCTGTGGAGCGCCAGGAGCTCCCGCGATCGGTATTCGACTGCCCGGCCCTGGAAGACGACTGTACCCCGGGTGGGTCGCTCGAGTAACCCGAGGACGCGGAGCAGCGTGGACTTGCCCGCTCCGTTCGGGCCCATCATGGCGAGGATTTCGCGCTCCCGTATCTCCAACCCGGGAACGTGGACGACATCCGCGCTTCCGTAGCGGACAATCAGGTCCTCGACGGTCAGGACGGCTTTGGCCACCGGAACTGCCCCTGTTGCTGGATCCGCGTGAGTATCAGGTTCACGCCGAAGGTGAGGAGAAGGAGGAGGAACCCGAGCGCAATAGCCAGCTCGAAGTTCCCCATTCGGGTCTCGAGGACCGTGGCGGTGGTGAGCACGCGCGTCTGGCCCTTGATGTTGCCCCCCACCATCAGCACGGCTCCGACCTCGGAAATCACGCCGCCGAACCCGGCCATCACCGCCGCAAGCAAGGGAAGCCTCGCCTCCCTGAGCAGTAGATAGACGACCTGCAGCCTGGACGCCCCAAGGGCCATGAGCTGAAGCCGAAGCCTGGGGTTCAGCGATTGGAGGGCCGCCAGCGTGAGCCCTGCCACGATGGGGAAGGCGATAACCACCTGTGCGAGAATCATGGCCGAAGGCGTGTAGAGGAGCTTCATGAAGCCGAGGATGCTGCCACGCCAGAGGAGGATGGTGACGAAGAGTCCAACCACGACGGGCGGAAGCCCCATGCCGGTGTTGATCAGGCTGATGGCGAGACCCCGTCCCGGGAAGCGGGTGAGCGCCAGGAGGGCGCCCGCAGGAATGCCCAACAGCAGGGCCAGCAGCGTGGCAGAGCCTGAGACCTGCAGGGACAGGATGGTGATCGCCCAGACCTGAGGGTCTCCTGTGAGAAGGAGCCAGAAGGCTTTAGTGATGCCGTGCCAGATCAGTTCCATGTGCGATGGCTTTTCATGATTCGTCAGAAGCGGAACTACGAAAAGCGCGAAAGGCGCGAAATGAGAAACAGAGTCAGGCGCAGGTTTGGAGCATCCACACGCAGTACGCGGGATGGTACTCAGGGCCCGGCATCGTCGGGGAGGAAGAGGGGCGAGCCAAAGCGGTCCACGCCGAAGCTCTTAATGACAGATTGGGCCTCGGGCGAGATCAGAAAATCGGAAAAGGCCCTGGCCCCGGCGTGGCTGACCTTCGGGAACCTCTGGGGATCGACCTCCATCACGTGGTAGAG
>JASLMQ010000270.1 GCA_030746455.1 Candidatus Latescibacterota bacterium | reverse complement strand
GAGGGCCCCGGGAAGTGGCCGTTGGCTGCGCAAAACGCCACGTGCACCAGCGCAGCAGGGGAGGCGAAACGATCAGGAGCTTCCGGGCCGGCGGCGGGATCAACGACCTTGCCATCGCCGACATCGACGGAGACGGCAAGGGCGAGGTGATCGCGGGGAGCGGCGATCGGCGCTGTTACGTACTCGATTCCGCCGGGCGGGAGCGGTGGCACTACGAGGGTGCCGCCGGGCACGATCCCTACTGGGGCCGGTACTGGAAGGCGGGGGAGGTGGAGAAGGTGCTGGCCGCGGACATCGACGGCGATGGCGATCTGGAAGTGGTCTTCGGCGCGGCGAACATGCACATCCACGCTTGTGACACCGATGGTGAGCTACTCTGGCGATTCACCGAGTATGGCGTGTGCACATCGATCATGGCGGCCGACCTTACGGGGGACGGCAGGATGGAGGTTATCGGTGGGCCCGCGAAGATCACGTGCAACAGCACCTGCCACGTGATCGGGGCAGATGGGACGGAGATCATGCGCTCGGGCAACGACGGCTGGGCCTCGGCGCTCACGGCCATCTGCTCCGCGAGTCTGGGAGCCGATGGTGCGATCCAGGTGGTCTGCGGCACCAATATGAACAACGTATACGCGCTGGCGCCCGAGGGAGACGATCTCGAGCGCCGCTGGACCTATACTGCGGGCGATATCATCACGTCCATGTGCGCAGCCACATTACTTGACGGGGAGGCACAGCACGTGGTCGTGGGATCGGCAAGCGAGTTCGTCCACCTCCTGGATTCCGAGGGAACGGCCGTATGGGATGCGCGTCTGGCAGATCCGGTGACCCGGGTGGCCGCAGCGGACGTGAACGGCAACGGAAGGGACGAGGTGGTCGCCTCGACGCGCTACGCCGTGTACGTGCTTGATGGCGCCGCGGGGGAGGCCTTGGCAGTCTACATCGCGGATTCTCCCATTGTGTCGTTCCGTGCGGGGGAGGAAATCCTGGTCGTCACCGAGGATGGGAACGTTCGGGTCCTCCAGATCGTGGGCTGAGCGTTGAACCATCGGCAGCCAATACACTGAATGGGGAGCGGACGTTGGGTAAGGTGGGTGATGATGCGGCCATAGAGCAGGAGGCAGCGACAGGGGCGAGTCCTCCGGAGCGTGGGTTGAGTTTCCGCTCGGTGGGAATTGGGATCGCGACGGTTGTCTTCATCAACCTGTGGGTGACCTATGCCGAGACGGTGGTCCGGACCTCACGTCTGAACCTGAGCTTCTTCCAGCTCACACTGCTGTCCATCTTCATCGTCCTTGTCTGTGCCGTCAATCCGTTCTTCAAGCGGATCCTGGGCCGGCCGGCGCTATCGGCCTCCGAGCTGCTCGTGATCGTGGCGATCGGGATGGTGGGTTCGGTGGTTCCCACGTCCGGGATCACCGGTTTCCTCGTGGGGGTCACTGCCAGCCCGATCTACTTCGCCACGCCGGAAAACCGGTGGGCGGAGTTTTACCACCCCCACCTGAATTCGTGGCTCGTGCCGACCGATATGGACGCGCTGCGTGCCTTCTTCGAGGGATCGGAAGGCGGCGGCATCCCGTGGTCGACCTGGATCATGCCGCTGGCCTGGTGGAGCAGTCTGGTTCTTGCGCTCTTCGTTGGATCGGCCTGCGCGATGGTGATCCTGAGGAAGCAGTGGGCCGAGAACGAGAAGCTCGTCTACCCTCTGGCCACGGTCGCCATCGAGATGGCCGATGACTCGGGCGGCGGCGTCCTGCCCGAATTCATGCGGGGCCGGTTGTTCTGGCTGGGGGCCGTCGTGGCCTTCAGTCTGCTGGCCTGGAATGCCATGTCCTGGTTCTTCCCGGGTGTGGCGGGCATACGGTTTTTCCCCCATGCCGGGTACTTCCGATTCACGCGCTATTCGCCCGGTGTC
>JASLMQ010000269.1 GCA_030746455.1 Candidatus Latescibacterota bacterium | reverse complement strand
GGCCGCGGTCTCCTGCCTTGTCCAGCGTGTCTTTGGCGCGATTGACGGCGCCGCCAACGATCGACTTGTCGTTGACGATGCTGAGGCACTTCTGCATACATCCGCTGAAGAGGTTCTGCCCCTTCTTGAAGTCCTCCTCGTCGTTGGTCAGCTCGTAGATCCGGAACCCGATGTCGCCCAGGAGCATCATCAGGCGCATCTCTTCCTCGTTCCCCGCCTGCTGCAAAGACAGGAAGTTCCACTCGAAGTAGGCCAAGGAGAACCGAAGCGCACCCACTTCGTCGGTTACGATGGCAGGGGTTAAGGGATAGACGTCATTGGGGGGAAGGGCGTCGGTTCACGCGGCTGCCGCGCCGTCCAACAGGCTCCTGACCCCGGAACTTGCTGTAAACTGCTGGTACAGGCGTTGTTCGTCACGGTAGAGCCAGGCGATCCGGAGATAGGACCTCGCCAGGTTACCCGCGACAGGAGAGGCCTTCATCCCTTCGGTGAAGATCCCTAGAAAGAACCTGAGGATCGGGGCTCCGAAGGCGTCGCCCGGCTGTATGCCCTTCCCCAGAACCTGGAGCGGCCCTGTGCCCGCTTGGGCCCCCTGTGATGCCTTCTCAAGCTCGCCCTCGGCGTAGAGGGACAGATATTTCTTTTCATTCTTCTTCCACTGCCGGTAATCGGGGTCATCTATCTGGGCCGTGTAGAAGCAACGACGGCAGGTGCCCCAGAAATAGTGAAGCGGGGTGACCCACTCCGGGATTTCGCCCTGAGCCTGCCAGGTGAGTTCCAACGGGTGCCCATCGGGCTCCTGTTCCTTTGCGCGGTATACGTCCCGCTTGAGCCTTGGATGGCGGTTCCCTGTGTTGCAGGCCGGGCAGTCGATATTGTACTCTCTGCACAGCAGCTCGGTGATCTCTTCGGTCATGCTTGCGTTTGTCCTCTATTCGTCAGAGAGGCTACAAGGCCAGGCGGCCAGACCGGCCTAGCGCCTCTTACGTGCCGCAGACAGCATCTCTTCCGCGCGGCGCTGAGCAGCCGTCCTGGGTTCGTTCGAGGCCTGGCCCATGGACCGGCTGGCATCGTAGAGGTCCTGGGCGGTGAAGGTCCGAACGCGGCCGTCACCGAACTCGATGGCTACCGACTGCGTCTGGCCGTCGTCGATGAGCTTCACATCCAGAATCCGCATATTTGACGCGGGCATTTGGAATCTCCTGTTCGATGGGGTCCCTGCTTGAAGGCGGTTCGGCAGGAGGGTCACATCAGATTTCAATCTATCGATCGGACGCGGTCTTGTCAAGAGGTTCTATGCCCAGTCGGACACGCTGTGGACGATCGCATCGGCCACGGCCAGAGCCCGAACCGACGCGCCCACATCGTGGACGCGCAGGATGTGCGCGCCATTCGCGGCACACAGGGCCAGGGCGGCAAGGCTCCCCTCCAGGCGCTCTTCGGGTGGCAGCTTGAGAACAGCACCCACGAAGCCCTTCCGTGAAGGTCCCACAAGCAGGGGATATCCGAGAGAGCCGAACTCGTCGAGGCGGGCCACGATCTCGTAGTTGTGCGTGATCTGCTTCCCGAAGCCGAGCCCGGGGTCGAGTACGATTTGCTCGATCCCAGCATCCCTCGCGGCCGAGGCCCGCTCTGCCAGGAATCCCCGGATGTCGCCGATCAGGTCATCATAGGTTGGATTCTGCTGCATGGTCTTGGGCGTGCCCTTCATGTGCATCAGGATTACGGGCACCCGGGCCTGCGCCACGGTTTCGGCCATCGCAGGATCGAACCGAAGCGCGCTGATGTCGTTGACGATCGCCGCACCCGCCTCGACCGCCAGCCTGGCCACCTCCGCCTTGGCGGTGTCGATCGAGATGGGTACATCGATCCGACCGGCGAGCCGCTCGACGACGGGGATGGTGCGGCGGACTTCCTCCTCGACGGTAACCGCCTCGGCGCCGTCGCCGTATGGGCCGGCCGGCCGGGTGGACTCGCCGCCGACATCGATGAAGTCCGCTCCCTCTCGGATCATCTCCTCCGCCCGGGCCACGGCCAGCTCAGCGGTCGTGTATCGTCCACCATCGGAGAACGAATCGGGCGTTACGTTCAGGATACCCATCACCAGGGTCCGCGGCCCCAGCTCGATGTCTTTTCCAGGGCAGCGCAGGCAGTAGCGCCGCGCGGCCTCCCCCGCACCGGTCCCGGCCATTGACTCCTCCCAAACCGTGGTGGATGTGTCGCACACACGTAAAAAGGGATGCCCATCGGCACCCCTGTCCCTGCTTACGCCCCTGCCCACCGGGACCTATCCGTCCGAAGCCGGTTTCTCCTCCAGAGACTCGGGGCTGGCTGGCTCCTCTCCCTCCTCGGGGGGCTCTTCCGCCGCCGGCTCTTCCGGCTTCGCATCGGCCTCCGAGGTCTCCTTCTTCTTCGCAGCCCGGTCGCCCTTAACGGGCTTCTCCAGCTTCTCTCCGGCCATGATCCGGTCCAGCTGGGTGTCGTCCAGGACCTCGAACTCCAGGAGGGCCTCCGCCAGAAGGTGGAGCTTTTGGAGGTTGTCCTGCAACAGCTTCTCCGCACGCTTCTCCGCTGCCAGGATAAAAACCTTGATCTCCTCGTCGATGGTCTCGGCCACCTTTTCGCTGTAGTTCCGGCGCTGGGCCATTTCGCGCCCGAGGAAGACCTCGTCGTTCTTTTGGCCGTAGGCCAGGGGGCCCAGCCTGTCGCTCATCCCCCAGTCGCACACCATCCGGCGGCCCAGGTCGGTGGCCATCTTGTAGTCCTGCTGGGCCCCGCTCGAGACCTCGCCGAAGACGAGGTTCTCAGCCACGCGCCCACCCAGGGCGTAGGTCAACACGGCCTCGCTGTATCGCCTGGAGTAGTTGTGGCGCTCGTCCATAGGCAGATAGGTCGT
>JASLMQ010000268.1 GCA_030746455.1 Candidatus Latescibacterota bacterium | reverse complement strand
TCCTCCCGGGTGATCGAGGACAACCTGAGCGATGGAGCAATGGCCCTGTTCCTTCAGGGGTGCGCGGGCGACGTGAATCCGGGGTTCTACAAGATGGTCGACCATTACCGCGATGGTGAACCCCTGGGGAACATGCTGGGCCTCAGCACGCTCCGCGCCCTCCGAGGGATTCAGGCCCGGGAAGGCGCGGTCCTGAGGATCGTCCGCGAGACCATGGAGCTTCCCCGGGCCGACCTGACCGGGCGCATCCGGGAGCTGGAGGAGGAGCAGGCGCACCTGCTCGGATCCCTGAAGGGGATCAACATCAACCTGAAGACCTTCCTCTCACTGTATGTCAAGTATCACCTCGCGCCCGACTTCCCGTCGTACTACTCCTACCGGTACATGCACGAGGAGATGATGGGAAGGGATGACCTCTCCAGGCTGGATGAAGAGAACCGGCGAAGCATGGACGCGTACATCGACAACATCCACGCGATGGAGCAGCTGACCAGGATCCGCATCAACATGGACCTGCTGAAGAGGCGCCAGGCGCAACGCGATGATTCCGGATCGGACAGGATCGAGGTCGAAGTGGTGGGCGTCCGGGTCGGGGACTTCAGGCTCGTCACCTTCCCGGGGGAGCTCTCTGTGCAGATCGGGCTCAACATCAAGAAGCGGTCGCCCCACGATCTCACCTTCGTGGCCGGCGTGACCAACGGCTACATCTACTACACCCCCACGGAGGAGCAGCTCGAGAACGTGGGCCGGGCCCAGGAAGACAGCGACTGCCTGGTGGGCCCCGGGTGGCAAAGGATGTTTGAGGACAAGGTGGCTGATATCCTCAAGAGGCTATCGTAGCTCATCACAACCGGTTTCCGGTCGCAGCAACTGCAAGAAAGGGATCGCGAGATGGCGTTAACCAGACCGATTCACGAGACCGATCTGTCCTCTGGCGTCTGCATCGTAACACCCACGGCCGTACCCTATCGCAACGCGGCATCGCGCCTGAAGGGGGCGCTCGAAAGCGTTCTGGGGGCCGCGGTCGACGTGCTCCCGGATGATCTCGCAGGCGAGGCCGGAGGACGCCACGTGGTCGCGCTTGGGAACATGATGGACAGCGAGTTCCTCAAGGCGCTCTACTTCCGCGCCTATGACCTTACCGACCGGGCGTGGCCAGGGCCGGACGGATGGGCGATCCGTACGGCGCCGCATACGCTAGCAGACGTGGGGCACACGATCGTGGTGGGCGTGAGCCAGGCCGAGGACGCTTCGGCCGCTGCCGAAGCCCTGGCCTCGGAGATCGAGGCAGGGGGGGCCGTTCTGCCCTATCAGCACCGCGTCAACCTGGGGCGCTACTCGGACCTCTATCTCAAGCCGGCACAGGAACGACTCGAGAAGGGCGACGCCGAGTTGGAGCTGGAGTTCACGAGCGGCCCGGGGGACTGGACCTACATGTGGGCCGTGTCCGAGATCGGGATGCTGGCCGTGCAGACGGGGATGGTGGAGCTGATGCGGATGTTCTGCCGTCAGGTCTGCCACTTCTGCCGGACCCGCTGGTTCGAGCGCCACCTCCCCGACCCGCCCCAGATCCACGGGTTCCTGAGAACGATGCTGCTGCCGTTCACCGTTCTGGAGAACCATCCCGGCATCCCGAGCGACCAACGAGAGGAGACCCTCGAAGCCTTCCTGGGGATCTACCGGTCTACGGAGGGGGCCGGCAACCCGGGATTCCTGAACTACGTGGGTGTGGATCAGGTCCGGCAGAACCACCAGACCATGTCGGGTGTGGACCTCTTCTACGGGGGACGCTATTTCCACCAGGTGCACGGCCTCGCCGAGGGCATGGCGTGGATGAAGCTGGCCGAGGTCTTCTTTGCCCCTCAGATGACCTCCAACAAACCGGTGTGCGACTCCTGGGGGCACCAGTG